>JANXBR010000027.1 GCA_025060625.1 Thermodesulfovibrio sp. | reverse complement strand
GAACATATATTGGAACTATCTGGTTTATCTTTACAATCTGTGTATCATTTGCCTTTATCATATTTCCTGGATGAACAAGTAAAGAACCAACTTTTCCATCAATTGGTGAGTAGATATAGCAATAACTTAATTGAAGTTTAGCATTATTTAGTATAGCTTCATCAGCCTTAACAGTAGCCTTGAGAGACTCATAAGTAGATTTGATTTTTTCATACTGTTGCCTTGAGACAAGTCCTTCTTTTAAAAGCTCATCATATCTTTCAAGATCAGCTTTTGCAAACTCAAGTTGAGCCTTGTCTCTTAAAAGATTAGCCTCAGCTTGTTTGACTGCCTCTTCAAAGGGTCTTGGATCAATCACAAAGAGAAGTTGTCCCTTTTTGACTTCATCACCTTCTTTGAAATCTGCCTTTATTAGCTGACCTTCAATTCTTGATTTAATAGTAACAGAAGAGTATGCCTCTACATTTCCAACTGCTGTAATCTGAATTGGAACATCTTTGATGACTGAATTTGTAACAACTACAGGTATAGGAGAAGTTTGTTTTTGCTTGGATGATTTTGAACATGAATAAAGCAACAAAAAACACAAAAAAATTAAAAAAACTTTCAATATGTTCATCTTGCCTTCTAAAAATTTCAGCATGTAAGCACTTACTAAAATAATAAAAAAAGGAACAATTTGTCAATAAGTTATTATTCATATATGTTTTAGAAAAAATTCTTGTAAAAAAAGAAAAATCATGAAAAACAATATTAAGTTATGGATTAGTAACCCTTATTTCTGCTATAATTTGAAATCAATTTACATTTTTCCAAATCAAATATATGAGGTTTAATGTGGACAATATTTTAAAAAGACTTCTAAGACTTATACCTGATGGTGTTTTTGCCATAGATTTATACGGAAGAGTTATTTTCTGGAATAAAGCTTTAGAAGAAATGACAGGTATATTGGAGGAAGAAATAGTTGGAAAAGGAGACTTTGAGTATGCGATTGCTTTCTATGGTTATAGAAGACCCATGCCAGTTGACTACATTTTAAATCCTGAAATAGCCTCTTTAGAACCATTAACTAAAAGGGGAGATATTTATGAATTGGAAACATTTTTGCCCAAACTCTATAATGGCAAAGGTAGCTGGGTTATACTTTCTGCTTCAGCCATAGTAGATGAATCTTGTGATTTAATAGGTGCTGTTCAGATTGTAAAGGATATAAATGAAAGGAAGATTGCTGAGATTGAGTTAAGTAAGCTTAATAAAATAGTTGAACACTCTCCCTTAGGAATAGCCCTTTTAGAATTTTCAGGAACAATTATTTATTGTAATGCTTCATTTTTACGTTATACAGGATTTAGTAATTTAATAGGACGTAATATATTTGATATATTTCCTCAAATATCTTTATATGAAATACATAATGGCTATCTAAAAGAAATCAAACATAATGGAAAAATTTTCCGTTTAAGAGGAATAAAACTTAATGATGTTGATATCCAAGGATATGTAATCTTTTTATCTGATATCACAGAGATAAGAAAATATGAAGAACAAAGGATAATTTCCTATAAAATGGAGTCTGTTAGCAAACTCACCTCTACCTATGCTCATGAGATGAAAAACATACTAACTGGAGTAAAAGGGCTTGCAAACCTTGCCTTACAGGCAAACAACAAGAAACTGACAGAACAATACATAAATAAAATGATCTCAATGATTGATGCTTTATTAAAAAATTTGAGAGAAATACTTGGAGTTGGAAGAGAAATAGGCAAAAATCCAGAGGTATTAGATTTAAGAAGTGTTATAGAAAATATAACTTCATTTTTAAAACTATCATTAAGAGATAATATTGAATTAAAATTGATTATACATGATGATCCAATTAGAGTATTTGCTGATAAAACAGATATTGAAAAGATAATAACCAATCTTGTTTTAAATGCTCAGGATGCTCTACCAGAGGGAGGACAGATAGTAATAGAAGTATCGGTAAAAGAACTACCTGAAAAATTTAAAACATTAATTACCAATGAAGATATCACAAAAGATTATGTATGCATAAATGTATCAGACAATGGAATTGGCATGAATGAAGAGGTAAAAAAGAAAATATTTGAACCCTTTTTCACAACTAAAGGCGAAAGAGGTACAGGACTTGGGCTTTCAACAGTATATCACATAGTCCAACTTCTTAAAGGGTTTATCTTTGTGGATAGCGAAATTGGAAAAGGAACGAAATTTGAGATTTTTATCCCCATAAAACACCTTTAATTTTCTCTCAAATATGAGTTTTTCATTATTTGTTGGAGTAGGTAGTAGTAAAAGTGGAGCAGGTAAAACTACTTTTATAGAAAATTTTATAAAATTTATAAAAAAGCTATATAAAGAAGCCTTTGTTGTGGCTATTAAATGCACTAAAACCTCAATTTACTCATCAATTATTACAGAGTCCTCCATAATAAATACAGAAGGAAAAGACACTGATAGAATGAAAAAAGCTGGTGCAGACCTTGTTTACTGGATAAAGGCAAGAGATGAAGATTTACATGAGATTGCCAAAAAACTAAAGGAAGAGATTCTTCGCTTTACTCAAAATGACAAGAAAACAAATTTTGTACTGATTGAAGGGAACTCTCTGGTAAGAGCTATGCTACCTGATGTTATAATATTTTTTAAAGATAGAGATGAAAAATCAGTAAAGCCTTCAGGTGAGGCTGTTCTTAAAAAAGCAGATATTGTCATAGATGGTAACTACTCAATGGAGGAGATTATGAGAGAAATTGATATTATGACACAAAAAAAACTTATTGAAAAACTTCTTATAGAAAAAAGCAATAATGGAAAGATTACCTGTTCAGAGGCAAGGAAGATTGCAGAAGAGTTAAATGTTGGCTATATTGAAGTTGGAAAAATGGCTAATGAACTTAATATAAAAATTCGTAAATGTGAACTTGGCTGTTTCTGATGGGAACAATTTTTTTTGAACTTGCACTAACTTTTTACTTTGCTGCTTCTATACTCAGCATAGCTGGTATAATAAGAAAAAAAGATGACTTAGAAAGAACAGTATTTTCCTTAAGCCTGTTAGGTTTCGCTCTTCATACTTTTTATTTGTTTATAAGATACATAAAATCTGGACAAGCTCCTGTTTTCTCAATGCATGAGGCAAACTCGTATTTTGCATGGAGTATTTTACTAATTTCTCTAATAATTAGAACATGCTATAATGCAAGGATTTTAAGTTTCGGTGTAATTCTTAGCTTTATATTTATGTTTGTTGGTGCTTTTTTCCCAAGAAATATTCCTTCTTTAAAGCCAGAACTTAAAAGTCTATGGATTGATATTCACGCACTTATGGCTGTTTTTGGCATAGCTCTTCTTAGCCTTGCCTTTGTTTTCAGTATTCTTTATCTTATACAGGAGAAGGCTATAAAAACAAAAAAATTTATAGGAGTTGGCAGTATCATTCCAAGCCTTGAAATTCTGGATAAGATAAACTATAGACTTATTTTTTGGGGATTTCCAATTTATACGATAGGACTTATTGTAGGATTTATTAAATATCTAAATCTGCTTGGATTTAATTTTGATCCAAAGGAAATATGGAGTTTTCTTACATGGACTGTTTATCTATCAATTTTCTATTTAAGAGTTAAGCAAGACTGGAGAAAGAAAAAGGCTGCCTATCTTACAATATTTGCCTTTCTTCTTGTAATTTTTGGATTTTTTGGTATAAATCTATTAACAGAGAGTTTTCATAAACCACTATGAGCCTATTAGTTATTGGTCTAAATCATAAAACTGCATCGGTTGAAGTGAGAGAAAAACTTGCCTTCAACTCAAAGGAAGCACTTAGGGAAGCTTTAAAAAAACTTACTCAAGAAAAAGGCATTGATGAAGCAGTTATAATTTCAACCTGTAACAGGGTTGAGATATATGTAAAAAGCATTGTTCCTTCAGATTCTGAAGGAAATGTTCAAGACCATATAGAAGATACTATCAAACAATTTCTCTCAAAATTCCATGGTGTTGATAGACATCTTTTTGAAAATTATTTATATGTATACAAAGATAGAGAGGCAGTTGAGCATCTTTTTAAAGTTACCTCAAGCCTTGACTCTATGATCATAGGTGAACCTCAAATTACAGGACAAGTTAAAGAATCCTATGAGATAGCACTTTCTGAGAGAACAACCTCGCTTATTCTTAATCATCTCATGAAAAGAGCACTCTTCACAGCAAAGAGAGTTAGAAACGAAACAAGAATTGGAGAAAATCCTGTATCTGTAAGTTATGCAGCAGTGGGGCTTATAAAAAAAGTATTTGATGAACTCCCAAGAAAGTCTGTGCTTCTGATAGGTGCTGGTGAGATGGCTGAACTTGCTTTAAGAAATCTTATTGGAAGTGGCATAAAAAATGTTTTTATAACCAATAGAACCTATGAGAGAGCAGAGGAACTTGCTAAGGAGTTTAATGGAACAGCAGTTCCAATGGAAAAACTAAAAGAACAACTCATAAAAACTGATATTGTTTTATGTTCAACTGGTGCACCAAACTATGTGATAACAGAGAAAATGCTGAAAGAGATAATGCCCCTCAGGAAGTATAAACCCATATTCTTTATTGATATATCTGTGCCAAGAAATATTGATCCCTCCTGTAATAACCTTGACAATGTCTATCTATACAACATAGATGATCTTCAGGATGTAGTGGATTCAAATCTTCTTGAAAGAAAAAAAGAAGCACAGAAGGCTCTTGCTATAGTTCAAGAAGAAACAGAGAAGTTTTTCCTTTGGCTTAATTCTCTTGAAAGTGTGCCCGTTATTGTCTCAATAAGAAATAAAGCAGAACAATTAAGGTTAGAAGAGCTTGAAAAATTTAGAGCTAAATTCAAGGACCTTCCACCTGAGTTGCTCAACTCCATAGAGCATCTTACACAGAGTATCATAAATAAGATAATGCATAATCCTACTGTAGCACTTAAAAACAACTGTGAAAATAAAGAGATTCTCATATATTCAGCAAGGAGGTTATTTGGGCTTGACAATGAGGAGGAATAAGTTAGTAATAGGCACTCGTGGAAGCAAACTTGCCCTGTGGCAGGCAAATTGGGTTAAAGAAAAACTTCAATCACTATATCCAGAAATAAAAATTCATATAGAGAAAATAAAAACAACAGGCGATAAAATTCTTGATGCACCTTTAGCAAAAATTGGCGGTAAGGGATTGTTTGTAAAGGAAATAGAGGAAGCCTTGCTTGCAAAAAAAATTGATTTGGCTGTACATAGCATGAAAGATGTTCCAACAGAAATTCCAGAAAGATTACAGATTTCAGCAATATGTGAAAGAGAAGATCCAAAAGATGCCTTTATAAGCAAAAAAGGATTTTTACTAAATGAGCTACCTTATGGAGCAACGATAGGAACAAGTAGTCTAAGACGGACAGTCCAGTTAAAAGTTTTAAGAAATGACTTGAAAATAAAACCTTTAAGAGGTAATGTAGATACAAGGATAAGAAAGCTCAATGAAGGTGAGTTTGATGCAATAGTGCTTGCTATTGCAGGACTTAGGAGAATGGGTTTTGAAAATATCGTTACAGAGGCGATTCCAGAAGATACAATGATTCCAGCAATTGGACAAGGTGCAATTGGAATTGAAACAAGAGTTGATGATCATTTTATCAATGAGCTTGTAAAACAATTAAATCATGAAGAGACATCAATATGTGTTCATGCAGAAAGAGCCTTTCTTTCAGTAATGGGTGGAGGTTGTCAAGTTCCTCTTGCCTGTCATGCAAGAATTATAAAAGATAATGGAAGGAATGTTATAAAAATAATTGGTATGATAGGAGATCCTGATGATAACTTTTCAATAATAAAAGGTTTTCGTATAGGTAATATTTTTCAATCACAAAGTCTTGGTAAAGAACTGGCAGAAGAATTACTCCAAAGAGGTGGTAGTGAGATACTTAAAAAAATTTATAAAAATGGAGAGAAAGGTGAATAGAGGAAAGGTCTATCTTGTAGGTGCAGGTCCTGGAGATGCAGGATTAATTACTCTAAAAGGACTGAGAGCTATTCAAATGGCTGACTGTATAATCTATGATTTTCATATAAATCCTCGTCTTTTAACCTATGCAAAGGAAAATGCAGATTTTGTTTATGCTGGCAAAAGAGGTGGTTATCATGAGATGACTCAGGAGGAGATAAACGCTATTCTTGTTCAAAAAGCAAAGGAAGGAAAGATAGTGTGTAGGCTTAAAGGTGGTGATCCTTTTGTATTTGGCAGAGGTGGTGAGGAAGTAGAAATTCTCTATGAGGAGGGAATTGAGTTTGAAATAATTCCAGGGATAAGCTCTGTAATTGCTGTTCCTGCATATGCAGGTATTCCTGTAACACATAGAAAGGTTGCCTCTGCATTTACTGTAATTACTGGTAATGAAGACCTTTCAAAACAGGAAAAAATCTTCACGCACATAAAAGCTTCAAATCAGCCTGAAACAATGATTTTTCTTATGTGTGTAAAAAATCTTGATATAATCACTAACAAACTAATTCAGGAAGGACTAAGACCCGAAACTCCTTCTGCTATTATAAGGTGGGGAACAAGACCTGAACAAAAAGTAGTTACAGGAACAATTTCAGAGATTGCTTACCTGGCAAAGGAAAACAAAATTTCATCCCCTGCAATACTCGTAATTGGCGATGTGGTAAAACTAAGAGAAAAACTATGCTGGTATGAAAAAAAGCCCCTTCATGGACACAGAATTCTTATTACAAGACAGTTAACAGAAGAATATCTTATTCTTGAAGACATGGGAGCAGAACTTTTTGTATTCCCTACAATAGCTTTTTTACCTCCAGAGGATTTTACCGAATTAGACAGAGCCATA
Organism: Thermodesulfovibrio sp.; assembly: GCA_025060625.1. Lineage (GTDB taxonomy): Bacteria > Nitrospirota > Thermodesulfovibrionia > Thermodesulfovibrionales > Thermodesulfovibrionaceae > Thermodesulfovibrio. Next base: position 7,223 of record JANXBR010000027.1, on the reverse strand, counting down.
GAAAAAATAAATGATTATAGCTTTATTGTTTTTCCATCCCCAAGAGCAGTTAAGTTTTTCTTTGATAGATTTTTAACTCTTGGCAAAGATATGCGAGATTTAAAAGGCATAATAATATGTGCAATTGGAATGGAAACAAAAAGAAGTTTAAGAAACTATGGTATAAATGCAGATATAATACCTGAGGAGTACAACTCAGAGACATTAGCTAAAAAGTTTAAGGAAGAAATTTTAAACTTTCCTAAAATTAAAGGAGTCATCCAGAGCAATGATAAACCCACTTATTACTTATCAGACAAAGGAGAAAGTATCAAAGTTCTTTATCCATGTTCAGATATTGCCTTAAAAGGCTTTATTGAAGAGTTAAATAAATTTGGCATAAAGATAGATACACCTCTTACATATAGAACTGTAAAGCCAACAGAGCATGGAAAAAGGCTTATAAGATTTTTACGGGAAGGTAAAATAACAGTAGCTACCTTTACCTCACCCTCAAGCTTTCATAATTTACTTGATATTCTTAAAAGCGAATCAAAGGATATGCTCAGAGAAGTGGCTATATGTGCAATTGGAAAAACAACAGCAAAGGCAATTAAAGAAGCTGGTTATAATGTAGATATAATACCTGAAAAATCTACTATAAAAGATATGGTGGAGGCAATTATAAAATGGGCTCAGCAGAAGTAGTTATAGTTGGAGGAGGTATTTCAGGGCTTTCCTTAGCCTTTTTTTTACTTGAAAAAAAACCTCAACTTAACCTGAGGATAGTTGAAGCTGAAAAAAGGATAGGTGGAAAGATAGTTACAGAAAATCTTTCAGGATTTTTATGTGAAGGTGGTGTTAATGGCTTTTTAAATAACAAACCATCTACAATTGGTCTTGCAAGGAAACTAAACCTTGAACCAATCAAAGGAAGTGAGGATTCAAAAGTAAGATATCTACTGATAGATGGAAAAATGACAAAAGTTCCAGATAATCCAGTTAAATTTTTCTTCTCCCCTATTCTTTCCTTTTCGGGAAAAATTAGGATGCTCGGAGAATATTTTGTCCCGCCATTAAAGGAAGAAAGAGATGAAACTGTTGAAAGTTTTGTTTCCCGAAGGGTTGGGCGGGAGTTTTATGAAAAGCTTATTGATGCTATGTCAACAGGAATTTATGCAGGTGATCCTTCAAAGATGAGCATGAAAAGTTGTTTTCCAAAGGTTTACTTCCTTGAAAAGAAGTATAGTGGACTCATAAGAGGATTATTCGCATTAAAAAAAGAGAGAAAAGATGTAAAGGCTCAGCCATCGGCGGTTCTTATGTCCTTTAAGGGTGGAATGTCAGAGTTAATTCAAAGTCTGGAAAGTCATCTTTCTTCAAAAATAATAAAAAATACGAAAGTAATCAATGTTGCTAAGCATTCTAAATACTACTCGCTTTATCTTGAAAATGGTGAGATAATTGAAGCAGAGAAGGTCATACTTGCATGTCCTGCCTATGAATCAGCAGAAATATTGAAAGATACTGATAGAGAAATCTCTGATATCCTTAAAACCATTCCTTACCCACCTTTAAGTGTTGTTGCCTTTGGATTTAAAAAAGAAAAGATAGGTTTTGGCACATCCCTTTATGGATTCCTAATTCCTCAAAGGGAGAAAAGAAAAATTCTTGGAACGCTTTTTGATTCAAGCATATTTCCAAATAGAGCACCTGAAGGATATGTTTTGCTAAGAACTATGATTGGAGGAAGAAGAGCGCCAGAACTTGCCATGTTGCCTGATGAAAAGCTAATTGATATTGCATTGTCTGAACTGAAAGATTTACTGAAGATTCAAGGAGAGCCTGAATTTATAAAAATATTCCGATGGGAGAAAGCAATTCCTCAATATGAATTAGGACATGAAGATAGACTAAATCGTATAGATTTAATATTATCAAGATTTCCTGGATTATATCTCACTGGTAATGCTTACAAAGGCGTAAGCGTAAATGACTGTATTGAAAACTCACTAAAACTTGCTGATAAAATTTGTTAATTATCAAGCCAAGTTCTGTTTTGATATATACTATTGGAAATAAATTTGGCTTTTAAATTCTTTTTGAATTAATTCTTATTAACAATAGTTATTGAGGGAATTTTTCTCTTAGCTGACAATGACGGAAAAAAATATGTTTAATTGACTACCTGTTCCAACAGATACTTTACTATATCATCAGCGAATTTATTTATTGCATCTTCCGTTGTTCCTGCAAAAATAGTTCCACCTGAAGAGGTGCTTTCAATATAGAAACTACCTATTGATCTGCCAGAAAAATTTTCAACCAATGTTACTTTTCCTGCAATCTTTGCTCTTCCTGCTAAAGCTCCTAACCAGAATCTGTCAGATTTTGAGACACGAACAAGCTCCTCTATGTTAATTTTTAATAAAAAATCAGCATTCTGATTTTTCCCAACTATGCTGCTAAAAATATTAGCACTCTTTAATTTTTCTATTAAAACTGTTTCTGTCTGTTCTAACTCTTTGTCTGTTCCAGGTATTTGAGTTTCTACTACTACCTGAGCAGTTTTATTTTCCTTGATTTTAAACTCCACCTCAGTTTTTATAATTGTTTGTCCAGCACATCCTGAAGCTAAGATGAAAATTAAAATTAATAAGCTAAATCTCCTTTTCAAGCATAAACCTCCATTTGTATATTTGATCTCTTATTATCTGCGCATTTGGAGCATTAGGATTTAACTGTAAATAGACCTCCATGTTTTCAATTGCCTTTTCATATTCAGATATTTTTTCATAGACAACTGCCTTGTTAAAGTAAATTTGCGGATTAAAGGGCTGTATTTGTGATGCTTTATTAAGCTCCTCAATAGCTTCTTCAAATTTATTGTTTGTAAATAATACCTCGGCATGAAGAAAATGCTTTCTTGCATCATCCCTGAGTTCAATTAAGGAAGGATTTGCAGAGATTATTCTTGCTATCCTACTTCTAATTCTCTGAGCTTTTTCCATATCTAATATTTGAACTAAACGGGCATATTCCCTGAGTGCCTGGCTATATTGACCTAACCTTTCATATTCCATTGCTCTATTTTCAATTTTTTCTAAATAAGGTTGAATAGCTAAAAGAAACTCGCTTTTTACTTTATTTGTTATTAAGAGACTTTTCTCTGAGCTATTATAGATTTTTAGAGCTTCATCAAATTTTCCCAACTTTGCATAGGCTATTGCCTGAATCATTTTGGCATTTTTACTATCTTTTAATGAGGATAATTCATCTATTGCCCTCTGATAGTAAGCCTCTTTTATGAAAAGAGCTGATCTTGCAATTTTTAAATAATCATTTTGAGATGATATTTTTTCTGCCTCTTCAATGTATCTTCTTGCACTATTTCTATCATTGGTCTCAAGATAACTAAGAGCCATTATGCTCATGTAATCCACAACTATAGGATTTAGATAGAACCTTTCACGTTTTATATTTTTTGTAAATGTCTCTTCTGTTTGTGATTTTTTAATTAAAAGTTTTACTTCTTTTCCTTCCTCTCCTCTTAAACTTTGAACTATTTCATTTAGATTCATTTCAATGGTAGATTTTCCATCAATAGATAAAATTTTGTCATTGGGCTTAATACCAGCTTTTTCAGAGGGACTATTTGGTTCTACAGACTTTATGCTTACATAACCATCTTCATTTTTTGTTATATTGATACCAATTCCTGAAATTTTGAGCTTATTTACCGTATTTTCTGATATTTTAATAGACTCATTATATTTGCCAATTTTAAAATAAAGCATAGCAAGATGAAGTGGTGCATATATATCATCGGGTCTCTGTTCAATGTATCTCCTTAGAATCTCTATTGCTTTATCAATTTTTCCTCTTGATGTATAAAATTCAGCAAGTTTCTGTTGTAAATCAGCTCTTTTAGGGTCTAATGATATTGCCTTCTCAAGTTGAGTTATTGCATCTTTATATTTTTTTTGAGATAAATAGGTTTTATAAAGTAATAAATAACCCGCAGAAGAATCAGGACTAAGCTGTGTTACCATTTGAGAAGCAGCTAATGCTTCTACAATATCATTATTTCTTAGAGACAAGTTTGCCACTACCATATAAGCTAAGGAATTTGAAGGCTCTTTATTGATTAACTGTTTTGCTTTTAAAATTTGAGATTTTGGATTTAACAAGGCTTCATAGATTTTATCAGTTGCATCTTTTAGTGAATTAAATATTGCTCTATAGGCAGTATTACCATAATCTTTTTCGTCTATATAAGAGAACAATCCAGGCTTTTCCATTTTTGCTGAACCATGACTTTGAAGTGGGAGTGAAATTGGTAAAATGTCGCTATCGTATAAATAAAATTTAGTATAAACAACTACCTCTAAAGATTCAGGGCAACACTTTCTTACGAAGTTTAATGTATCTACAGTAGAATTTATGATTAGTGTGTCCTTAGATACTATAGGAAGGCTTTCATTCATTTTTATGTATTTGCTCTCTTTAAATAGAGTGTCAAAAAATATTGGAAGAGCCTGTTTTAGTAAATTTCCAGCAGGAAATTCAACTGTATATATTACATTGCTATTATAGTCAAAGTATTCAGACTTTTTTATCTGTGAATCATCTATAATTATTAAAGAGTTATACGGAACTTTCTTTACCATCGGAGCTTCCTTAGGAGGCTCAATATCAAAGGGTTGAATTTTTGTGTTTATTCTTATTGGTTCGCAACTAATCAAAGTTAAAACTGAAGCAAACAAAATTAAGAACTTTATTTTTTTCATCTCTAATCTCCTTTAAGCCATTTATAAATTATTTTCTGACCTGTATTCATATCATCCTCAAATTTTTGCAAAAACTCCTCTTTGTTGAAATCAAAACCTAAAATATCAGCAGCTTTCTCTGTTTGTGAGAGAAACTTATCAAGGGCTGTAAAAGCTATGCCTGTATAAATTTTTCTTCCAATATCAGATACCTCAGCCACTACTGATGGCATGGGAATGAGAGAAATTCCATAATCAATTGTCTCAGCTCCAGCCTGAACAATTCCTTCCCTTTTTGCAGTTACAGCAATTTTTATAATTGGCAATCCTTTTTCGTAGTATTTTGAACCCCAATCTTTACCATATTTTTTGTCAAGCTTTTCAACAATCTTACCCCCATATTCTTCAATTTTCTCTTCAACTTTTTCTATTACTTTATCCTGGATAACATTTCCGAAAATTCTATTAATGTCTGATACAGCAATTAACTTTTCATCATTACCACTCAAGATAGGATTATTATCTGGCTTGACAGAAGAAGTCTGCCATTGAAAGCTTGTAATCTGGCTACCAAGTGTTTGAAATGTAAAGGGAGAACTACTTTGATTACTCTGAGATTGAGTTTGCGTCTTTGCCTGAGCAATTAGAGAGTTATACTGAGAAAGAAGTTGTTTTTTTCTTTCCTCTTGCTTTTTTCTTTCTTCTTCAATTTTTCTCTGCTGTTCTTCATACTCTCTTTGGCTCTGAACACTGTTATAAGAATTATCATCAAATATTCCGCTGAAGAGTCCTCCAAAAAAACCACTTAAAAATGCTCCAAACAAGCCTACTGCTATCTGCTGTGAAGTAGAGATACCTGAAGGAGTATATTTTGAAGATTGACTTCCTGATGCACCACTTGTTATTGGAGTACAAGCTCCGCAGCCAACACATCTATATCTTACTCCTTGATAAATTATTTCTTTTACCTGTCCTTTTTCAAGAAAGGTTCCATCTGGCATTTGATAACTTTCACATGACATTCCTCTGGGCATCGGAATATTGCCTGCAGATAAAAGCACAGGTTGAAAAGTTAAAATAAAAATTAAAACAAAAACTAAAAATTTCTGCCTCATGGCAGACCTCCTAAATAGTTTGCTGAATATCTATGACTTTTTCAACTTTAAAGCTATAATTTCTTAAATCATCTATGTTCATAATCTCCAAAACCCCTACTACTGAACTAAATAAAACATAGAGACTTTTATCTTTAAGAAATATTATTGGTTTTTCCGCCTGTAAAAACTCAAGAGCAGAACCATTTTTAACCAATCCTACACCATTTGAAGTTTTGTAAATTAATCCAACCTTTTCATTGTAAAATAGCTCTCTTATTTCTTGCCTTGGATGAATATAAGTAATCAATACTTTTTCCCTTCTGACCTCCTTAATTACTCCACCAGTGGCTATAAAAATATTACTCCCCTTTCCGCTGACTGCATTTATTGGTTCATTGAGCAAGTATATCTTCTTAAACTGCTTTTTTGAATTATCAAAAATATATACTTCATACTTTTTTGTTTTATTACTAAAGCCACTTGCATAAATTGTATTGTCTCCTTTAAATAATTTTGCTCCCTGAATTGGTAAAGAGGTAATCGCCTTTATAGAAGCTGATGGAATTTTTTCATTATTTTTATCTATTTCAAGATAACCCACATTTTTACTATCAGAAAAGAGTAAAACCCCATTGTCAAGACATACGACATCTTTTATATCATCTTTAATTTTTACCAAATAACCTGTAGAAAGATTAATAAGGAGTGTCCTTCCATAGAGAACATTGGGCTGATTTTTAAAATCAACAAAAAATTTTATATCCTCCCTGATCATCTCGCCAGAGTTATCTTTGTTTTTAGGATTTATGATCCATCTTGTTTTTACATGACTGTCCTCAGGTAAAATTAGAAAAGTTTTTGGAATAAAGTTTAAGTTTTCAGCAAAAAGAGAATTGGAAAGTAAGAATAATAGAGAGAAAATCAGAAGTTTGATATACATAATAAAATCTATCATAAGAAGAAATTTTAGTCAATGTAAGATTATATTTCATTTTTTTCTATGTAATAGTCAAAACTTGGTCTGACATTTCTGTTTTTCATATCCCTGTAACAGAGTTATAACCTATCATTCTTTCTGTCATAAAGTTTTACAAAGGCAATCTTAAAGTAAGTGTCTATAACGGTCTGTTGATATATTCTTCCTACTGCCTTAAGTGTCCCTAAATAAAAGGTATCCTTTCCACCTAAGTATTCCAGGATACTCTGTCTCTATCTGCCCATTTGCCTTCGTTTGTTTCCTTGCTTTCTCTAATGCCTGAAGTTGTGCCTCTTTAAGTATAAGCTTTTCTTAATAATCGCTCTTGACAATAGAGTTAAATTCATGAAAGTATATCTTAATTTTTTAGACAAAAAGGAGTTTTATGAATCCTGGCTGTAT
>JANXBR010000026.1 GCA_025060625.1 Thermodesulfovibrio sp. | reverse complement strand
TTTAAGTCCTTCCTCTAAACCAATATTTCTTGCTTTTCTCAATGTCTCTGGAGGAGTTCTTGGTTTGTCTAAAAGTTGATAGGTAGGATAAAACTGAGTTACATGCCATGGAATTGCCGGATCAATTGAAAGTATAAACTGAGCTGTCTTTCTTAAAAAATCCTCTGAATCATTAAGGCCTGGAATGATTAAAGTTGTAACTTCAACCCATACTCCAAGCTCTTTAAGAAGTTTTATATTTTTCATTACGGGTTCAACTCTTGCACCGCATATTTTTTTATAAAAATCATCATCTCCTTTTAAATCAACATTGATTGCATCAAGATATGGAGCGATAAATCTTAAAGCCTCCTCTGACATATAACCGTTACTTACAAAGACATTTTTAATGCCTTCTTTGTGAGCAAGAACCATACAGTCATAGGCAAACTCAAGAAATACTGTAGGTTCAGTATAGGTATATGAAATACTTTTACATCCACTTGCTCTTGCCTCTTTTACTACTTCCTCAGAAGTAAACTCTTCACCTGGGATGTCTTTATAAAGTTTCGGATACTGTGAGATTGTATAGTTCTGACAGTTTAAACAACGGAAATTACATCCTACAGTAGCAATTGAGTAAGAGGCTGAAGAGGGATAGAAATGAAAAAGAGGCTTTTTTTCAATTGGATCAATGTTGTAGGCAATTACTTTTCCATAGACAAGACTGTATAATATTCCTTCTTTATTTTCTCTTACACCGCAAACTCCTCTTGAGTTTGGTGATATCCTACAGAGGTGATAACAAAGATTACATTTTACCTTCGAGTCTTCAATCTTTTCATAAAATAAAGCTTCTTTCATGATTTTTTGGTTTTACTCTTAGTCTTGCCCTTTGAAGTTTTTTTGGAAACTCTCTTTTTCTTTGGTTCTTCTTCAGTTTTAGGTTCACAGTATTCTACTTTTTCAAGCATGTTATATCTTGCTAAAACAATTCTTTCTGCCTCAAGCCAGTTATCAATATCTCTTCCAGGAAGACACCCACTTTTTAAATAGATTTCATAGGCTACCTGTCTAATTTCATCTTCAATTTTCTCTCTACTAACCATCATATACCTCCTTTTTAGTTTATTTTGTGTAATAAAACTTTCAAATATCAAAGATATATATTTTAAAGTATATCAAAAAAATTAAATTTTTGTATAAATCAGATTTACAAAATTTTTCATTATTTTCACTATTGAGAACAATTGCTTTATGTTATAATCAACAAAATGAGTTTTTTCAATGATTTTCTAATATGGATTACACTTTTGACTCCATAGGAAGTATTAAGATTTGTCAACCTAAGGAGGGATACCGTTTTAGCGTAGATGCCTTAATTCTTGCCAATTTTGTCAATTTAAGAAAAATTAGTAAGGCTATAGATATTGGTGCAGGAACAGGAATAATCGGAATTATTCTTGCTAAAAAATACAGAGAATCCTATATTACAATGATTGAGATACAGCCAGAACTTGCAAAACTTGCTGAGGAAAGTATAAAGCTAAACAATCTTGATAAAAAAGCAGAAGTTATATGCATGGATGCAAAGGATTTGATTCATTTAGAGTCTTTTCATCAGAAGTTTGATGTTGTAATATCCAATCCACCTTTTAGGAAACCAGGCACTGGAAGAATTAGCCCTGAAGGAAAAAAAGCTGTTGCAAGACACGAAATTAGTCTTAATGTAGTTGATATTGCTAAAATCTCTCAAAAACTTTTGAGACATCGTGGACGTCTTTTTCTAATTCATCTGCCAGAAAGATTTACAGAAATTACAAGAATACTTAGTCAACACTTCCTTGAAATAAAAAGGGTTAGATTTGTTCACTCAAGGAAAGACACTCCTGCTAAGATGGTATTGATTGAAGCAGTAAAAGGAGGTAGAGTGGCTCTTAAAGTTGAACCTCCTCTTTTTATTTATAATGATATTGGAACCTATACAGATGAGATGAATAGGATATATGAAATTTAGGAAATATTTCTATTAAAACTCAATTTATTGTAAAATTTTAACTATGTTTACATACCTTATAAAGAGATTTATTCTTATGATACCGATTCTCTTTGGAATCACCTTTGTATGTTTTATTGTAATAAATCTTGCTCCTGGTTCTCCTGCTGCATTTCAAGAAGAACTCTCTCCTAAAGCTTCTCAAGAAGCTGTAGAAACTCTTAAAAAACTCTATGGTCTTGATAGACCGATCCATGAGAGATATCTAAACTGGCTTAAAATGATCTTTACCCTTGATCTTGGTAAAAGCTTTGTTGATGGAAGAAAAGTGGAAGATAAAATAAAAGAGAGACTGCCAATTACGGTAATTCTTAATCTGCTTTCCCTTTTACTCATACTCATAGTGGCAATTCCCATAGGAGTTTACTCAGCACTGAGACCAGGAAGTCTTTTTGACAGAGCTTTGACTTTTTTTGTTTTTACAGGTTTTTCTGTGCCTACATTCTGGATTGCTCTACTTGCAATGATTGTCTTTGGTGTTAATCTTGGATGGCTTCCGATTTCTGGAATTCAGAGCATCGGTGCAGAAACAATGCCCTTTCATGAAAGATTGGTTGACTGGATAAAACATCTTATTCTACCGGTTACAATCATGTCCTTTGCAGGACTTGCAGGAATGTCAAGATATACCCGTTCAAGTATGCTTGAAGTGTTAAAGCAAGATTATATCCGTACAGCAAGAGCTAAAGGAGTTCCTGAAAAGTTTATTATTACAAAGCATGCCTTAAGAAATGCTCTTTTACCAGTTGTAACACTCTTAGGACTTGCAATTCCTGGGCTTATTGGAGGAAGTGTTATATTTGAAAGCATTTTTTCTATTCCTGGTATGGGACAGCTTTTTTATGCCTCAGCCATGGCAAGGGACTATCCAACTATAATGGGCATACTGTTGATTGGAGCATTATTAACATTGATTGGCAATCTTATCGCAGATATTGCTTACTTTATTATTGATCCAAGAATAAGGGTAAAAGGGGATGTTTAAATTAATTCTGAAAAGGATATTAAAAAACAAAATTGCACTCTCTGGATTAATATTTATTTTTTTCATTTTATTCATGGCAATTTTTTCTTCCTATGTGGCACCCTATGATCCATACAAAATTAATGTTTATAATGTGCTTGAACCTCCCTCAATGAAGCATATATTTGGAACTGATGAACTTGGCAGAGATGTTTTTTCAAGAATTATTTATGGCGCTAAGGTTTCACTTCAGGTAGGATTTATAGCAATGGGCATAGCTATTATTACTGGTACAATTTTTGGCTTGATCGCAGGATATTATGGAGGTTTAATTGATACAATAATAATGAGATTTGTTGATGTTATGCTTGCCTTTCCGACTTTATTTTTGATATTGGCTGTTGTAGCCTTTTTGGAACCAAACATTTATATCGTAATGATTGTAATTGGACTTACAGGATGGATGGATGTTGCAAGGCTTGTAAGGGCAGAGGTTTTATCCTTAAAAGAGAGAGAGTTTGTTCTTGCTGCAAGAGCAATTGGAGCAAGCTCTTTTAGAATTATTTTTAAACATATTCTTCCAAATGCTATATATCCTGTTATTGTAGCTGCTACTTTTTCTGTTGGAGGAGCCATACTGATTGAAAGTGGGCTAAGTTTTCTTGGTCTTGGAGTTCAGCCACCCGAACCAAGCTGGGGTGGAATTTTAAGTGTTGGTAAAGACTATATTACTGTTGCTTGGTGGTTAAGTCTTTTTCCTGGTATCGCCATATTTTTAACAGTATTATCTTTCAATCTGCTTGGAGAAGCCTTGAGAGATGCAATTGATCCAAAACACTGGGCAGAAGATTAAATAGATTATATTGTCTGGGTAGAGAGTCGGAGATTAAAATAAGGTTCTTCAACTAATTCATAAGAACCAGTCTCAATTATCTTTCTCAAGAAATTAATATGAGATGTATGTCCACCTTTTTCAATTATAAAGTGTCCTTGAATAGGATAACCAACCAGTGATAAATCACCTATTGCATCAAGTATTTTATGTCTTACAAACTCATCTTTAAATCTTAGACTTCCTCCAATAATTCCCTTTTCATCAAGTACAAGAGCATTTTCAAGAGAGCCACCCTTTGCAAAACCATTTTTAAGTAAAAAGTGAATATCTTTAAGAAATCCGAAAGTTCTTGCAGGTGCTATTTCATTTATAAAGTTTTGTTCATTTATTTCAATGCTTAGTGACTGTTCCTTAATTAAGGGATGATCATAAAAGATTTTGTAAGTTATTCTAAAGCCCTTATATGGTTTTGCAAAGATTTTTGAATGGGATTCTTCGTAGAAAAATGGTTTTGTAATTTTGAAGATGGAGAGACTTTTACCCTGCTTTGCTATACCAGCTTTCTTAATAGCTTTTGTAAAATCAATTGCGCTTCCATCCATTACAGGAACCTCTGAACTATCAATCTCAATAAAAAGATTTGTTATACCAAGAGAGTATAGGGTAGCAAGCAAATGCTCAACTGTTCTTATTTTTATACCATCAATACCTAAGGTAGTGGCAAAAGTGGTGTCTACTACAAAGGGAAGTTTTGCCTTTATTGAGAAATTTTTGTCTTTTCTATAAAAAACTATTCCCGTATCTCTTGGAGCTGGAATTAGCTTAAGGTTTATTTTTTTACCTGAGTGTATTCCTATCCCTGTAAGTAATGACTCTGATTTTATAGTTTTCTGAAATGGCATCAAATAAACTATATACAAAAAAAATGCCAGATTTTATTTGGCTTTATTATTAGGTTTTAATATCTTTTTAGTGTGGTAAAGAGGAGACATTTATAGAAAAAATAAAACATCAGTTATGCTTCACCTCCAACAACAATCTCTGGAATTCTAACTGTTGGCATTCCATCTGTAACAGGAACTGCCTGAGCATTTTTGCCACATGTTCCAATTGAAAATCCTAAATCATTTCCAACCATGTCAATACTCATTAAGATTTTCTGTCCTGTGCCTATAAGTAGTGCTCCTCTTACAGGTTCTCCAATGGAACCTTTTTCAATCATGTATCCTTCCTGAACCTCAAAAACAAACTCTCCATTTACTGTATTTACTTGTCCACCGCCCATTTTTTTTACAAAAAGTCCTTTATCAACTGAACGAATTATGGCTTCAGGAGAATGCTCTCCTGGTGCAATATAGGTATTACTCATTCTTGGAATTGGATAATGTTCATAGGACTGCCTTCTTCCATTGCCTGTAGAAGTTTTTCCCTCTTTCATTGAAGTATATCTATCATAAAGATAGTTAACGAGAACTCCCTTTTCAATTAGAACTGTTTTTTGAGATGGTATTCCTTCATCATCAAAAACATAGGAACCTCTCATATTTGAAAGGGTTGCATCATCTATGACTGTTATAAGTTCTGAGGCAACTTTTTCTCCAATTTTTTCGCTATAAACAGAAATTCCTTCCTGAACAAGATCTGCCTCAAGACCATGTCCCACTGCTTCATGAATCATTGTCCCACCAGCTTCTGAAGATATTACAACAGGCATTCTTCCACCTTTAACTCTCCTTGCCTTTAACATTGTGATAGCCCTATTAGTAGCTATAAGTGCAATTTCTTCTGGCGAGTTTTTTTCAAAAAGTTCCATTCCTTTTAAGCCTCCAACTACTTCATAGCCTGTTTGGATTATATTATTCTCTGATGCAGTAACATGTACTAAAAATAAAGTATAAATTCTTTGCTCTTCGGTTAAATATCCTTCAGAATTTGCGATTTTTATATTTTGAGTTATATCACTATAAAAAACTTTTACCTGTCTTATTTTTTTGCTCTGTAACCAAGATATGTCATTTGCTCTCTTAACAAACTTAATTTTTTCTGAATTTGGCAGATTTTGGGGATTGCTTTTTATTGAAAATTGATTTATTGGATTAACCTTTTTCAGATTAATAGAATTTCTTACGCCTTTATAGTTTTTAATAGTTGATACTAATTCATCAATTCCTTTTTTTGAAAGGTCATTTGTGTAGGCATATAAAATTATACGGTCAATAATTAATCGTACACCTAAACCTCTATCATACAAGCAAGAGCATCTTTGAATTTTATTTTCCTCCATTTGAAGTTGGTTAGTAATTTTCTCCTCAAAAAATACATCAGTGTAGTCAGCCTTTAATTTGTTAAGTATGTAAATGAGTATATCCACCTTGTTCTCCTTAAAATCTATTGATATTTTAAAAGGGTATCGTCTTTACTGGGTACAAATTTGAATATTGAATCTTGAAGATTGTTATTTATCCTTACAGAATGAAATTCTATTTTTACTGTATTTGCTAAACTGTCAGTAATTTTTAAGCTCTTTATTGGAAATTCTTCATCATGAATAATAAGCTCAATTCTTTTTATATTACCCATCTTTGTCTTTGGTATAAGGATAACTACATTGGGTTTTTTTTCTGTAATTTCAAATTCTCTTTCAATATCAGCCATTCTTGATAATAGTGCAAGGGGAAGTTGTCCAAATTTTTCCTCTGAAAAACTGCTCTGTATTGCCTGTTTTTTGTTTTTGTCGTAGACAATTAGAGTTTCTCCCTTTAGATAAATAACTTGAGAAAATTCTCCCTCATACTGCCATCTTATTTTATTGTCCTTTATATAAAATTTTCCCTTAAACTTTTGAGTTTTATCAAAATCTTTAATATAGCTTGTCTGAATAAAACTTCCACTTGCATCTTTTATATTTTTATATGCACTGTTGAGTTTTTTTACTGAGTTTTCCTCTGCAAATGTGAAATTAGCAAGCAGTAAAAATAAACTTATTAAAATAGTTTTCATAATCTTAATTATACCAGTCCATTACATTTTTTGGCACATACCAATAAATATAGTTATGCCATATTCCTGCAACTGTAGGTTCAATACCTTTTATTCGTTTATTTACTGCAATGATTGCATCTGGAACATAAAGAAAGGTATAGGGCTGATCTTCAGTAATAAGGGCATGCACTCTTTTGTAAAGCTTTTTTCTCTCCTCTCTGTCAAGAAGTTCTCTTGCCTTTTCGATGAGAAGATCAACTTCTCTGTTGCTGTATCCTACAAAATTAAACTCACCAGGTTTGGTTTTTGATGAGTGAAAGATATCATAAAGGTCTGGATCACGTGATAGAGACCATCCAAGCAGTACTGCCTGAAACTGCCTTTTTGTTACAAGCTCAAGAAAACTTTGCCATTCAAGAACTCTGATATTAAGTTCAATGCCTACTTTTTTCAATTGTTCCTTTATTATTTGAGCTGCCTTAAGCCTTGCTTCATTGCCTTGATTTACCAGTAAAATGAAAGAAAATCTCTTTCCATTTTTTATCAAAATACCGTCATTATCAGGTTTCCAGCCAGCTTCTGAAAGGAGCTTTTTAGCTTTCTCTGGAGCATATTCAAAATCCCTTACATCTGGATTAAATGCCCAGGAAGAAGGAGGAAAGGGACCAGTGCAAGGTGTTCCATATCCAAGAAGGACACCTTCAATTATCTCCTTTTTATTTATTGCATGGGAGATAGCTTGCCTTACCTTTTTTTCAGTAAAAAGAGGATTTTTTAGATTGTAGCCAATATAGGTATATCCAAAAGAGGGATATCTATAAATGTTGAAATATTTTTTGAAGTCCTCTTTCTGCCCGTAGTATTTATACTGAGCAGGTGTAAGTCCCATAAAATCTATTCCACCAAATCTTAATTCAAGAAACATAGTTGAAGGGTCAGGAATAATTCGTGAGATAAATTTCTCAAAAAAAGGTGTACCTTCAAAGTAATCTAAATTCTTTTCAAGAATGATTCTTTGTCCTGTTATCCATTCTTTGAATTTATAAGGACCTGTGCCAATAGGATTTCTATTAAAGGGAGAGTTGAATAATTCCTTTCCTTCAAGAAGATGTTTTGGCAATATTCCCATTCCCCATGATTCAAGAGCAGGCGCAAAGGGTTTTTCGTAACTGACTTTAACTGTGTATTTGTCAACTGCCTTTACCTCCTTTACAGGACCATAATTACTGCTGTATGGAGTGGGATTTTTAGGATCTGTAATGGCTTTATAGGTGAATATTACATCATCTGCGGTAAATTCCTTACCATCATGCCATTTTATGTTTTTTCTTAAATAAAATATTATTTCCTTACCATCCTTAGAAATTGTCCATTTTTCAGCCAAGTCTCCAACTATTTTTAGATCTTTATCATACTTTGTAAGACCATTGAATACCTTTCCACTAATATCAGCACTTGCACTGTCAGAGGCAAAGAGAGGAAGAAGTCTTTTAGCATCAGCGGAAGACGCACCAGTTATTGAAAAAGGTTCTTTTATGTCTGGTGCTTTTTTACAAGAGATTAATAAAAAGGTAAGTAAGAGGATTAATCTGCCATATTTTTTTAACATTTATTTTTGTTTAGGCTGCTCTCCTGGTGGTTGCTGTGCTGGCTGAATTGGTTGAGTCTGAACAGGCACATCAGAAACTACAGATTTGCTTCTTGTTGTATAGTATGTCAAAAAGAATGAAGAAAGCATAAACAAAACTGCTACAATTGTAGCTAATTTATTGAGAAAAGTTGTTGCACCTCTTGGTCCAAAAAGAGTTTGAGAAGAACCACCTCCGAAAGCAGGTCCAAGTTCAGCACCTTTTCCTCTGTGTAATAGGACAACAGCAATCATTACAATGCAGAGTAATATGTGAAATATAAGTAGTAAAGTTTTCATTTAACTCCTCCTACATAACTATTTTTTCAAATTAAATCCGATTTTTAAACTCATTCTGAAAGATAGCGAAGAATCTACTCCATTTATTTATATATAATTCCGCATTACTCATCAGATTTTATACTAAAATTCATATTTTACAATTTTTGCAAACTTTACAGGGTCTAAGCTTGCCCCACCCACCAAAACTCCATCTACATTATCAATTGTCATAATCGTTTTGATATTTTCAGGAGTAACACTTCCTCCATAGAGAATTCTGATTTTATCTGCTACTTTTCCATAAATTTCACGCAGTTGATTTCTTATAAATGAATGGGCTTCTGCAATTTGAGATTCCGTTGCTACAACTCCTGTCCCTATAGCCCATACAGGTTCATAGGCAATCGTGAGAGTCTCTGGAGAATTTATTTTATCTAATCCTTTTATTATTTGGGTTTTTAGGATTTCTGTAGTTTTGTCCTTTTGTCTTTCCTCAAGTGTTTCACCTATACAGAAAATTACATTTAAATCTTCTTTGACGCAAGCATCAATTTTTTTGTTTATTACTTCATCTGTTTCATTAAAATATTTTCTTCGCTCAGAATGCCCAATGATTACATATTCAACACCAGCATCTTTAAGCATTGATGGAGAAATTTCTCCTGTATAGGCTCCCTTATTTTCATAAAAGGCATTTTGGGCACATAGTTTTATATTTGTATCTTTAATTGCTTTGCCAACACTTGCAATACAAAGAAAGGTTGGAGCTATACCAATTTCTCGGTCTTTTATATCCTTTACCATAGGGATAAAGTCATCAATAAATGATAGTGCCTCACTGATTGTTTTATGCATTTTCCAGTTTGCCACAATAAATTTACTATACATAATTAAAAAGTTTAATTAAATATGCTATATTTAGTCAAATTTTTTATTTGTCTTAAGGTCAAAACTGGCGTATGAGTTTTATTTTCTGCTATAATTTTCATAGCCCCCTTAGCTCAGTAGGATAGAGCACAGGTTTCCTAAACCTGGTGTCGCAGGTTCGATCCCTGCAGGGGGCATTAATTTTTATGTATCCTGTTTTTTTTATTTCCACTCAATCTGTTATAATTATTTTAAGATAGCTTTTTAGGAGATAAAATATGAAGAAGTTAAAAGTCTTTGCAATGCTCTTTTTTATTTTTTGTCTTTATTCGTTTGCTACAGCTGCTGAAAAGAGATATAATCTACCTATTGAAGATTCTCCCTTTATTGGGAGCAAGAATGCACCAATTACAATTATAAAGTTTATTGATTATCAATGACCGCACTGCGTTGAGGTCGGTCCGACCATTGATGGATTATTGAAGGAAATGGAAGGTAAGGTTAAGCTTGTTATAAAATTTTTTCCCTATCGGTATAGAGATTATGCAAGAATTGCAGCAGAAGCAGCGGTAGAGGCATGGAAACAGGGCAAATTCACTGAGATGCATAATCTATTGATAAAAAACTCACCAAGACTTGACAGAGAGTCTCTTATAGCATACGCAAAAGAACTGAATATGGATGTAGAAAAATTTATAAAAGCAATTGACAATAAAGAAGGAACATCAATAATTGAGAGAGATCTAAAACTTGCAAAGGAGCTTGACCTTTATGTAACACCAGCTTTTTATATTAACGGCATAAAAGTGCTTGGTGTTAGAGATAGCGATTACTTTAAAGAAATAATTTTAAAAGAATTGGAAAATGTTAACAAAAAATAGCATTATAATTTTTTTATGCTTGGTTATCTTGTTTTTATGTATTGAAGGCTTTGCTTCAGAAAGAAAGAAGATTGAACCATTGCCACCGATACCTGTTCCTAAAAATAATCCAATGACTCAAGAAAAAATTGAACTTGGTAAAAAACTATTTTTTGACAGAAGGCTTTCAGGTGATGGAACAACAAGTTGTGCAAGCTGTCATGATCCTGAAAAGGCATTTACAGATGCCTCAGAGATTTCACTAAGTTATCCTACTACAAGAAACTTTAGAAATGCTCCAACACTCATAAACTCTGCCTATGCAAAATATCTTTTTTGGGATGGAAGGGCTAAAACCCTTGAAGAACAGGCAGAGTTTCCTATTATGTCACCCTTTGAAATGAATCAAAATCTTGATTTTGTGGAGGAAGAAATTAGAATCATACCTGAATACAGAGAAGCATTTAAGAGGATTTTTGGACAGGATGTAAATATCAAATTGATTGCAAAGGCAATAGCTGCCTTTGAAAGAACTCTTATTTCAAAAAATGCACCTATTGATAGATATCTTAAAGGAGACAAAAATGCACTCAGTTCAGAGGCTAAAAAAGGATTTGAAATATTTAAAGGCAAAGGAAAATGCATAGAGTGTCATTATGGAGCATACTTAAGTGACCAGAAATTTCATGCACTTATGATTCCTGAAAATCCCAAATATGCCAATGAAGATAAATTTATTGTTACAAGAAGATATGTAGCAAAGATAAATAAATATCCAGATTATATGAACATCAAAGAAGACCTTGGTAGATATTTCAAAACAAAAAAACAAAAGGATTACAAAGCCTTTAAAACACCTACACTGAGAGAAGTTGCAAAAACTGCTCCATATATGCATAATGGTATATTCAAGAGTCTTGATGAAGTTATAGAATTTTTTAATAAAGGTGGAGGAAAAGGTAATAAAGTTTTGAAGCCTCTTAATTTAACTGAAGAAGAAAAAAGAGCATTAAAAACATTTCTTGTTGAAGCTCTGAGTGGCGAAGATTTAAAAATAAAACCACCTGATATTCCATAACTATTTTTATTTAGGAGGACTGATGAAAATTGAAGAAATAATTAAGGAAAAGCCTCATTTACAGAGTCCCCTTGAGCTTTATGAAAAAACAAGAAATTTTGTAAACCAATGTAAAGAGGATAAAGAAAGAGTAAAGCTTGACAGTGATATAGATTTAATTGATATTGTTTTAAAGAATTTTTCCTCTATTTTTAATATCCCCTTTGAATCCGTATCTTTTCTAAAAGATGAAGTTATAAAATCTGGTAAAGATCCGATAAAAGAGCCTGGTAGTCTTTGGTTTCTCCCTATACACAGTGAGGAACTCTCAAAAGAAGAAATTGAAAGAATGCTTTTTATATTTAGTAAGCCTTTTTTTGTCTTTCTGAGAAAGGAAGCTGAGCAGCAGTCATTTATGGATACAGGTAAATGTCCTGTTTGTGGTACTGACTCCTCTCTTGCCATGATTACAGAGAATAATGAAAGAATAATGATTTGTCCTCTTTGTGAACATGGTGGAAGTTTTTTCAGAATAGGATGTCCCTATTGTTTTAATAAAGATTCAACTAAAATTGAAATACTTCTTGATGATGAAGAAATAAGAGCAGAAGTTTGTCTTGAATGTAACACCTATATAAAAAGTTTCAGGGAGAATCATTATATTAAATACAGAGATCCCTTTTTGATTGATTTGGTTAGTTTACCTCTTGATATAGTGGTTCAAAAAAGAGGATATATAAGAAGATCTCCTAATTTTATTGGCTTAAGAATAATAGAGTAATGGGGAAAAAAGTTTTTCACGAACTCATATCACTTGATGAAGCAAGGGAAAGACTTTTTAATAACTTTAAAAAAATAGTATCTCTTCCAATTGACTCAGAAGTTATTTCAGTTAAAAACGCATTGGGAAGAGTTACAGCAGAGCCTATCTTGGCAAAACTTTCCTCTCCCTATTTTCATTCAGCTGCGATGGATGGATATGCAGTTAAATCCATAAAAACATTCTTAGCAACAGAGCGAGAACCTGTAAGACTTAAAATAGGCATTGATGCTCAATGGATTGAAACAGGAGATCCTCTTCCAGAAGGTTTTGATGCTGTCATTCCTGTTGAGGATGTAACACTTAGAGATGAATTTATAGAGATTTATTCCTCTGTACCCCCCTATCATGATGTAAGACCAATTGGAGAGGATATTGTTGCAACAGAGCTTATAATTCCAGAAAGCCATGTAGTCAAACCTGCTGATATAGGAGCTATTTTAGCCAGTGGAATTATTGAAATAAGAGTGAGAAAGAAGCCTATTATAGGGATTATTCCTACAGGTTCAGAGTTGATTCCTCCGGAAACACTTAAAGAAAGAATGCCTCAACCACCAGAATTAATTGAGTATAACTCATCTGTTTTAGAAAATTTGATTAAAAATGCTTTAGCAGAGCCAAAAGTTTATCCAATAGTTGCAGACGAAGAAGAAGAGATAAAAAATACTATTTTAAATGCTACTGAGGAATGTGACATGGTACTCTTAAATGCTGGTTCTGGATATGGGAAAGAGGATTTTACATACAAAGTGCTTAAAGAACTTGGTGATGTTATTATAAATGGTGTGGCAATAAAGCCTGGTAAACCCTTTATTGCTGGATTCATAAAAAATAAACCTATATTAGGAATTCCTGGATATCCTGTATCAACATTTCTTTGTTTTGATCTTTTTGTTAAACCTTTAATTGAACTTTATCATGGCATATCACTGAAGAATGAAGAAAAATTTAAAGCAATACTGTCAAGACAAATATCTTCCAATATAGGTGTTGATGAGTTTGTTAGAGTAAAGGTAGGTAGAGTAGGGGATAAATACATAGTAACACCAATGGGAAGAGGAGCAGGACTTCTTATGTCTGTTGTAAGAGCTGATGGTTATATTGTGATTCCTAAAGGCTCTGAAGGATTTTCACAGGGCTCAGAAGTAATGGTTAATTTATGGCGAAGTAAGGATGAAATTGACAATACTGTGGTATGTATTGGCAGTCATGATAATACTCTTGATGTGTTATACAATTTTTTAAGAAAAAAATATCCCGATGTTACTCTTTCATCTGCTCATGTTGGTTCAATGGGTGGTCTTATTGCAATTAAAAAAGGTGAAGCCCATATGGCAGGCACCCATCTTCTTGATGAGACAACAGGTGAGTATAATATTCCATTTATAAAAAAGCTTATGCCTGAAAAAAAAGTCATACTTGTAAATCTTGTTTATAGAATACAGGGATTTATTGTTAAAAAGGGAAATCCTAAAAAAATCATAGGTTTTGAAGACCTTTTAAGAGAGGATATAGTTTTCATAAACAGGCAGGCAGGCTCAGGCACACGACTTTTACTTGATAAACATCTAAGAGAACTTGGAATATCACCATCTCAGATAAAAGGTTATGATAAAGATGAATACACTCATATGGGTGTGGCTTCTGCAGTTCTTACAGGCAGGGCTGATGTAGGAGTTGGTATTCTTGCCGCTGCGCACGCACTTGATCTTGATTTTATACCAATAGCTGAAGAAAGATATGATCTTTTAATACCCTATGAATTTCTTGAACTTAAGACAGTTAAAGCAGTTTT
>JANXBR010000025.1 GCA_025060625.1 Thermodesulfovibrio sp. | reverse complement strand
TATTTGATTCCTTTAAAAGACTATATAAATCCTGAAACTAAAAGAATTCATACAAAATGGTCTCAGACAGTGGCAGGAACAGGAAGAATAGTAAGCAGTGAACCAAATTTGCAAAATATTCCTGTAAAGGGTGAATGGGCTGAGTTTTTAAGGGAAGTTTTTGTTCCAGAGGATGGATATCTATTTCTTAGCGCTGATTACTCTCAGATTGAGTTAAGACTTTTAGCTCATATGAGTGAAGATCCCTCTTTAATCAAGGCATTTAGAGAAGGAAAGGATATTCACACTGCCACAGCATCTGAAATCTTTTCTTTACCTGAGAATGCTGTTACAGAGGAACAAAGAAGAGTTGCTAAAACCGTAAACTTTGGTATATCTTATGGAATAAGTCCCTTTGGACTTTCTGAGTCAATAAAAATTCCATATGAGAAAGCTGAAGAACTGATTGAACTTTATTTTTTAAGATATTCAAATGTTAAGAAGTTCATTGAGGAAACGATCAGTTTTGCAAAAGAGAATGGTTATGTAAGAACGCTTTTTGGAAGAATTCGTCCTATTCCAGATATTAACAGTCCAAATCAGTTCTTAAGAATGCAATCAGAGAGAATGGCAGTAAATGCAAGAGTTCAGGGAACAGCAGCAGATATTATTAAAGTTGCAATGATAAGGATATATAATCGTCTTAAAGAAGAATTTCTGGATGCAAAAATTATACTTCAGATACATGATGAAATTGTGCTTGAGGTAAAAGAAAGCATTACTACAAAGGTATGCGAAATTGTTCAAAGGGAGATGAAAAATTTTTCCCTTGCCGTTCCTCTTGAAATTAACCTATCTGTTGGGAAAAGTCTGAACTTATAAGGGCTCAATCTTTTCCAACAATTACAACAAGATAGGATTCAGTATTGAGAATTCTCTTAGCAATTCTTTTAATATCATCCAGTGTTACTTTTTCAATATATTCGGAATATTTTTTTATATAGTCATCTCCAAGACTGTAAAAATCTATAACTGGCAAAAATTCACATATTTTTTTCATTGTATCAATTCTCAATGGAAAACTTCCTGAAAGAAATGCCTTTGCTTCTTTGAGTTCTTCATCTGTAACTGCTTTATCTTTCATCTTTTTTAGTTCGTCTATAATCAATTTTATAACACTTTTGGTATTTTCATTCTTTGTCTTAACCTCTATGTAATAAGCTCCTGGAAAAAGATAGGGATAAAAGGTGCTATAGATTGAATAGGCAAGTCCTCGTTCCTCTCTTACTTGCTTTGCAAGTCTTGAAGTAAGTCCTCCACCGCCAAGAATGTAGTTCATTATACTTAAAGCATAGAAATCAGGATCACCTCTTGAGATTCCTTCAAATCCAATAACTATGGTTGATTGAGTTAAATCATCTCTCTTCAAAAAAATCTTTAATGGTTCATCCCTTTTAACAAATGAGGGAGGTATTATGTTTCTGATTGACTTTTCGCCATGCCAAGTAGAAATAGGCTTAATAATTAATTCACTTAATTCTTCTTCAACTATATATCCAACTACGGAGAATATCATATTGTTTGGCTTATAGTGTTTGCTATAAAAATCCACTATATCCTGTCTTTTTATATTTTTGAGTTCTTCTGGCTCACCTTCAACTGCTCTTCCGTAAGGATGTTGTCCGAAGAGATTCTTAAGAAAATTTTTGTGAGCTATGTAAGAGGGGTCTTGTTCCATTTGCTTTATAGTTTTTTCAACTCTGGAAACTTCTTTCTTTATTTCTTCCTCAGGAAAAACAGGATTTAAAAGAATATCAAAAAATAGGTCCAATGCCTTTTTTAAATGTCTCTTAGTTGTACTTAAAGTCAATATAGTATAATCATGAGTAATTTTTTTCTCAATTGATATTGCTAAAAAATCAACTTCATCCTCAATCTGTGTTGCTGTGCGTTTTTTTGTCCCGTGAGTCAGCAAATGAGCTGTTAGATAAGCAACTGAAGGCTTTGGTTCATCAAGAGCAGATGCAGAGATTAAAACTGAAACATATACAACTGGAATATTTTCACGATAGAGATATTTAATTTTTGCTCCATTCTCTAATTTAAATGTTTTAAAATCCATCTTTTCAGCTCCTACCACAGAATAAAAAAATAAAACAATAATAAAACAGAAAAATACAGGTAGAATGGATATTTTTTTCATCGGGGTAATAGTTCTCCCACTGTTAAATTCTCTAAGGTAAAGTATTTTTTGGCTACACTCTGCACATCCTTAGCTGTTACCTTAAGGATATCTTCCCTGTATTGGTTAATCATCTTCCAACTTCCAAGAATCTCAAATTTTCCAATATAAAGAGCATGTCCAAAAACTGAGTCCTGACTAAAAAGGAAAGAAGCCTCTACCTGGTTTCTTGCTTTTTCAATCTCTTTCTCTGAGGGAGGTTCATTTTTTATTTTTTCAATCTCTTCTTTAACAATTCTCTCAACCTCACCAATTTTATTTAATTCTTTAACGGAAACGATAACAAAAAATAAGAATCCCTCTCTACTTAATGCTGAATTACCTGTTGAGACATCAACTGCCAAAGAGGTTTCATTTACAAGCTTTCTGTATAACCTTGAACTTTTTCCCTCTCCAAGTATCGTGCTTAATACTTCCAAAGATAGACTGTCTCTGTCTGGATAGGAAGGAACTTTATAGACCATAACAAGCATAGGTAGATGAGTCTGTTTTCTCAGTATAACTCTCCTTTCTCCATATTGTTTTGGTTCTTGGAGAGTTTTTCTTGAGGGAACCATACATGAAGAGATACTCTCAAATTTTTCCCTTATTTTATCCCTGAATTCATTTGCCTTTATATCTCCTGCCACAATTATAAATGCATTTCCTGGACAGTAGTATTTACGATAGTATTCTTTTAGATCATCCAGTGTGATAGTTTGAATATCCTCGCTCCATCCTATCACTGGTTTGCGGTATGGATGCTGTTTAAAGGATGTTCCAATTACCTCTTCAATTATAAGATTTTCAGGATCATCTTCATAGCGTTGTCTTCTTTCTTCAAGTACAATCTTTTTTTCAAGTTCAAAGTCCTCAGGATGGAAAAGTAAATTTGCCATTCTATCAGACTCAAGATCAATTGATGTTTGAAGTTTTAATGGAGAGAGTTTTTGAAAATAAACAGTATAATCCTTTGTTGTAAAGGCATTATCAATTCCACCCTGTGATTGAACAATTTTTGAAAAGATATTACCAGGATATTTTTTGCTTCCCCTAAACATTAGATGTTCAAGAAGATGACTTATCCCAGACTTACCTTCAGGTTCATCTATGGATCCCACCTTATACCATACTTGGAAGGTGGCAATAGGTGAAGAATGGTCTTCAATATAGATAACCTTTAGACCATTTTTCAAAACTTCTTCTTTTATCTCGGAAAATCCCATGAATGGAAATATTAAAATAAAAATAAGAGATAATACAAGACCCTTCATTTTATTCCAAATTTCTCTGCAATCTCTTTAATCGTCTCCTTTAATGGAGCTAAATCAGATGACTTAACAACATAGGCGTCTGATGCCCATATGGCAAAATCATCCCTGTAATCATAAGCAGTAAGCATTATTACAGGAATGTTTGGATTCTTCTGTTTGATCTGTCTTAAAACCTGAATTCCATCAATATCTGGCATCATTATATCAAGTGTTACCATATCTGGTTTTTGAGTTTCAAATAACTCTATGGCTTCCCTTCCAGAGTTTGCTGTGATGACTTCATATCCTTCTTCTTCAAGTTCAGCTTTATAAAGCATAAGTATGTTTTTTTCGTCATCAACTACTAAAATTTTCATTTTCTCCTCCCTCTTTATAAATTGGAAGATAAACTTTAAATATTGTTCCTTTGTTAATTTCGCTTTCTACTTTGATTATACCACCATGCTCCTCAACAATTCTCTTTGATATAGAGAGACCCAATCCCGTACCGCTTACTTTCGTTGTAAAAAAGGGATCAAAAATTCTTTTTAAATTTTCTTTTTTTATACCGCAACCTGTATCTTCAACTTCAACTATAAAATAATTCCTCTGCATGTCTGGAATATCCAGAGGAAGCTTTTCCGCTTTCTCTATTCTCAATGTTATTATTCCATTTTTTGTTGCCTCATTTGCATTGGAGATAAGATTTAAAAGCACTTCCTTTAGCTTATCATAACTTCCAATCATGGTAAAATCTTCTTTTATTATCAGCTTAAATTCATTGTTATTTTCCTTTAAGGTATTCTCAACAAAATTAATCACATTATCAATGAGTTCTTTAATGCTAAAGGGTTCCTTTCCAATATGGGAAGGTTTTACAAAGCTAAGAGTCTCATTCAAAATTCTCTCAAGTCTCTTTACCTCTTCAATTATAATCTTTATATACTCTTTGGATTTTTCATCTTTTATGGAATTATCAAGCCTTTTTGCAAAACCACCTATTGCAAGTAGAGGATTTCTTATCTCATGAGCAACCTTTGCTGCCATCTCTCCAAGAGCTGCCATTTTTTCCATTGACATGATTCTTTCTTTTAAGTTTCTAAGTTCTGTTATATTCTTTGCCACATTGATAGTTCCTAAGAGATTATTATTTTTATCAAATATGGGAGAACTGGATATTAGATAGACTCCGTCAAGATAGTTTTCTTCAATCTCTCCCACTTGTGGTTTTCCTGTTTCAAGAGCCTTTTTGTGTGGACACTCTTGTGATGGATGATTAATTTGATGCATAAGTTTAAAACATTTTTTACCAACTACTTCATCTTCCTTTAATCCAATTGCATTAAGAAATGACTTGTTTACTTTTTTTATTGTATAGTTTTCATCGGTGTAATAAATAAGATCTGTTATTGAGTTGAAAAGCATTTCAAGCTCTTTTTCTGCTTTTTCTACTTTGTCAAATATCCATGCGTTTTCTATAGCACCTGCTACCTGATCAGCAAAGCCTTTTAGAAATTTAATGTCTTGATCAGTGATTGGTTTTCTTGTATATAAGTTATCAACCCATACTGCTCCTATTGCTTTATCCTTTGAAACAAGAGGAATTACAGCATAAGCAAAACTTCCAAGTTGCTGAATTATCACAGGATCTGCCTCTTCCTTATGAACATCTTTGATATTAAAAATTTTTCTTTCCTTTACAGCTCTTACAAGTGGATTATTTTCACTCAAAGGAATAGAGATATTTTTACAGAGTCTTTCAAGAAAACTGTCTTGCTCAAACTCCCTTGTATTTAATTCATCAAGAACTTCAAAAAGAGTTTTCTTTTCCCTTGCCATACTTGACCATATTTGCCATGCTTCCTCATAACTTGAAGGACCTACAGCCATGACTCCTTGTAAAACATTACTTTCCTCATCTACAAGAAATAGAACAGCTCTATTAAAACCCAGTCCTTCACCCATCGTAATTACTGTAAGTATCATCCTTAATAGTTTATTTAGATCTAAGGTGCTCCTTACAGCAGAGCTTATAAAAAGAATTTTTGTAAGCTCTTCATTCCTTCTTATAAGGTCTCTTTCAAGTCTTTTCTTTTCTGTAATATCTCTAATGATTCTACTAACACCTAATATTTCTCCATTAGAACTTTTTATAGGAGACATAGTAAGACTTACCTCTATTAGTTTACCCTCATTGGTTACCATTATTGTCTCAATGTCTTTTAAAATTTCATCATTCTTGATTCTTTCAAAATATATTTTTTCCATCTCCCGTAAAAAATCTGGAATAATTGGCAGAGGCTTTTCGATGACTTCTTCCTGCTTAAAACCAAAGATATTCTCTGCACCTTTATTCCACGCTGTTACAATGTTGTCCATATCAGTAGCTATAATGGCATCAGCAGAACTCTGAATAAGGCTCTCAAGATAACTTTTGAGTTCCTCAATCTGAGCCATTATTTTCATATTTTGAATTTCTCTTTCCTTTATTTCATTAAATTTCAATGACTTGAGAATAATCAAGGAGGCTATTGCTGAAAAGAGTTCTCCAATTATTATGTCTTCTGAATCAAACTCTACAAATTTCTCTTCCAAAGTATTTGGAACAATTTCAAAGGCTTTATCAGAACATTTCCGCATTTTATTATAAACAACTATTGCTCCAATACTCTCTTCTTTTATCTTTAATGGAATACATATTGCTGAATAGGAAGGAATATCAAGGTCCTTTCCCTCAAGTTGAGCCTTATTAAATGTTTTTACTTTACCTTCTTTTAAGACTTCTCCGAATATCCCTTCATCAGTTCTAAGTATAGTTTTATCTGAACTAATATTATAGGTAGCAGTGATCTGTAAAAATCCATTTTTGATAAGTCGTATTATTCCAGACTGAGCATCCATTAGTTCACAAACATAGTAGATAAGTCTTTCAAGTAGAATATCAATATCTTCGTATATCTCAAGTAGTTTTAATAATTCAAATAATGCTCGTCTTTCTATCTCCTTCACTTATCAATCCTCTGTATAGTTCAATATATTTTTTACTTGAACTACGCCATGAAAAATCTCTTTTCATGGCTTCGCAAATCATCTGTGAAATTTTTTGTTTATCATTATAGGCTTCAATAAATCTGAATACTGCATGCATTAAAGCCTCACTACTGTATTTACTGAATAGAAAACCTGTTACCTCATCTTCAACTGTATCTGAAAGTCCTCCTGTTTGTCTACATATAGGAATTGTACCATATCTCATCGCAATAAGCTGGCTCAGACCACAGGGTTCATATCTTGAAGGAACAAGCAAGCCATCAGCACCTGCATATATTTTATGCGCCAAAGCTTCATCAAAGCCTATGAAGACGAAAATCTTTGAAGGATAAATATTTCTTAGTTCTCTAATTTTGTTTTCATAATAGTGCTCTCCAGTGCCCTCAAATACAAAGCATACTCCTTTTTTAATCAACTCTGGTATGGCATCAACAATTATGTCTATACCTTTCTGATAAACCATCCTTCCTATAAATGCTATTAATGGATCCTCTAAGGAACAGTCAATGCCAGCAAGGGATATTAAATCTTGCTTATTTTTTTGCTTGTTACTGATGTTTTGTAAACCATATCTCTGAACAATGAATGGATCCTCTTCGGGATTCCAAATTTTATAATCAATGCCATTTATTATACCTACAAGACTTTCCCTCCTCTTTCGCAAGACTCCATCAAGTCCCCCTCCATACTCTGGAGAGAGAATCTCTGTTGCATAGGTTGGACTGACAGTGGTAATAATATCTGCATTAAAAAGCCCACCCTTTAGAAAGTTTACCATTCCATAAAATTCTAATCCATCTATATGGAACATCTCTTGCCCAAAGCCAGTTAATTCAAGTTTATCACGATGAAATATACCCTGATATCCGAGATTATGAACTGTAAAGACTGTTTTTGTATTCTCAAAACACAAGCATTCTCTGTAAAATGTTTTTAGATAAAGAGGAATTAAAGCTGTATGCCAGTCATGGCAGTGAATTACATCAAAGTGAAATTTCATAATTTTGCATACTTCAAGGACTGCTCTTGAAAAAAATATAAATCTCTCAGCATTATCAAAATACTCACCGTGACTTGTTCCATATAGTTCATCTCTATCAAAAAAATTATCGTGTTCAATAAAAAACAGATTTCCTTCCTTAGAGGGCTCAATGACCAAGTTATCACTGGAATCTACAGAAACCCTTGCCACTCTCACAGCTCCAAAAAGGGTTGTTAAACCAATTGGTACTCCATAAACTATATCTGCATTAACGGTTAAGTTAAAATAACTATTTTTGGTTACTCTATAAAAGGGAAGAAAAAGACTTACATCAATACCAGACTTGATAAACTCCTTAAATAGTGCACCAACAACATCACCAAGTCCTCCTGTTTTTGAAAAAGGATAGGCTTCTGCAGAGACAAGAGCTACTTTCATATCTTAGCCTCCCGCATAAACATAGCCGCTTCTTCAGGAGGAGTAGGATTTATAAAAAATCCCGAACCCCATTCAAATCCTGCAGTCTTCGTGAGTTTAGGAATTATTTCAATATGCCAGTGATAATACTCATTTATCTCCTCCTGAAATGGAGATGTGTGAAGCACATAATTATATGGTGGAGTCTCAAGGACAGCATCAAGCTTTTTAAGAGTAATCTGAAGAGTTTCCGCAAGAAGGCTGAAACTTTTTTCCCTTGGTTCAAAACGGGATTCATGTCTCTTGGGTAATATCCATGTCTCAAAGGGTTCTCTCGGCGCAAAGGGTGCCAAAGCTATATAAGCTTCATTTTGATAAATTATCCTTTTTTCAAATTCAAGCTCCTGAGCAATTATGTCGCAGAATATGCATCTATCTCTTAAATCAAAGTATCTTTTTGCTGAGTTAATCTCTTCTTTTACAATATGAGGAATAATTGGTAAGGCAATCAACTGACTGTGAGTATGTTCAATTGTTGCACCTGCTGTTTCTCCTTCATTCTTAAAAACAAGAACATATTTAAAACGTAGGTCCTTTTTAAGATCTGTAATTCTGAAGTAGTAAGCCCACATAGTATCTTCAACTGCTTTTTGTGGCATTGTAGACAAAGACATTAGATGGTCAGGTGTTTCTACAATCACCTCATGAGCACCGATACCGTTCATTTTGTCATAAATTCCTTCACCTCTTTTGTTGAGCTCGCCATGAATCTGAAGGGCAGGAAATTTGTTTGGAACCACCCTTAATGTCCAGCCTGGTGTATTAGGAGCTGTATTTGGTGCCCTAAAGGCAATTATCTCTGGAGGTGTTGTATACTCATTACCAGGACAGAAAGGACAGAATCCCCTTGTCTTTCTCTTCTGACTTACGGATATGAAATCAGCGGGTCTTTTACCTCTCTCAACAGCAATTATTACCCATCTTCCTGATATGGGATCTCTTCTCAGTTCTGACATACTGTCCTCCAATTAATAAAATCTAAACCCAATTTTGTATAATTATACCATTATGTCAAGACTTTTTCATTATAAAGTTATAAATAATGCCTTCGGAGACCCCTGTGTTTTTATGAGACTCCTAAGAGAGAAAAAAGCTTTGCTCTTTGATGTAGGAGACATACGGAAAATTCCTTTCAATGAAATTCTTAAAGTAAGCCATATCTTTGTTACCCATACTCATATTGACCATTTTATAGGATTTGATCAGGTTATACGAGCAGTTTTAAGAAGACAAGAGCCTCTAAGGATTTATGGACCTGAAAACATTATTGAGTGTGTACATGGAAAACTGAGGGGATATACATGGAATCTTGTCGCCGATTATCCCCTTCAGATTGAAGCCTATGCAATCAAAGAAAATAAAATTAAAAGAGCAAAATTTGTTGCATCAAAAAGCTTTAAAATTGAAAGACTATCAACTTTATCAATAAAGGATAATTTAATACTTCAAGAATCCCTTTTTAAAGTTAAAGCAGTTGAGCTTTCACATGGCATACCTGTGATTGCCTACAGTATAGAGGAAGACTTCCACATAAATATAAATAAAGTAGAGCTTGAAGTTTCAGGATTCCCTGTTGGACCTTGGCTTAGTGAATTGAAAAAGTTGATAAAAAAGAACTATGAATATGAGCCAACAAAAATGCTAAAACCCAAAAATAAAAATTTAAATATAATGGTGCAAACCCCAAAGGGGAAATTTAAAGTAGAAGAGCTTTTTTCTTTTTTAAAAATCACAAAGGGTGAAAAGATTTCCTATGTTATGGATGTAGCTCCAACAGATGAAAACATCAATAAAATAATTGAGTTTGTTAAGGATTCCGATATACTTTTCTGTGAAGCATACTTTCTGAGTAAAGACAGAGATAGAGCATTTGAGAGAAATCATTTAACCGCAGAGATAACAGGAAAAATTGCAAAAGAAGCAGGGATTAAAGAGCTTGTCATACTTCATATCTCTCCTAAATATATTGAAAATCCTCAAGAAATTTATAAAGAGGTGGAACTATCAAAGTCAGGCGACTTACTATAAAAGCCTTAATATTGACCATTGTTTTACTCTCCTCTGTAAGTCTCACCATAAGCGGATATCTTCTATATAAGAATGCTGACAAAGCCTCCGAGGAAGCTCTCAGGATGCAAGCATTAGGAATAACTATAACCCTAAATAGTCTAATCCAGAACTTAAGCATTGAAAAACTGAAGATTGAAGGAAATCTCATAATGTCTCAAATACTTATTGATGAAAGATGGCAGGGTGTGGCATTTATTGCTCTTTACGGAAAAGACGGTAAAATCGTTCTTCACTCCAATCCTCATCTTATAGGCAGTAAAGTTGAAGGTATCCAGGATTTATTTGATAAAAAAAGCCCCTACTATCACAGATTTACTCTCGGCACAGGAGAAGAAGTTTTCTTATCTGACACCAGGATCAATATAGACCAGAATCAATACATTCTAAGAGTTGCCCTCCATCTTTATCCAATAGAAGAACTCTTGAGAGCATCAAAGATATATTTAATTTTTATATTTTTATCTGCCTTTATTGTAATTCTCGCAGGTATCACAACAATACTTATATTTGGAAAAATTGAAAAAATGCAGATTAAATTAAAAGAACTGGAAAATTTATCAATCCTATCAAGAGTTTTAGCCCATGAAATCAGAAATCCTCTTGGAAGCATAAAAGGTTTTTCCCAATATCTTTCTAAAAAAATTTCCGATCCTACACTGAAGGAATACTTAGATATAATCATAAAAGAGAGTTTGAGGCTTGAAAGACTAACCAATGAACTTTCAACTTATGCTAATCCAGAAAATGTAACTCTATATGAAGTTAATCTCAAAGATTTAATTTATGAAGTTGTTTTACCCTTCATTAGACAGAATGAAGAGATAGAATTCATAAATCAGGTTGAAGACATTTATTTAAAAACAGACACTGACAAGATAAAACAGATTCTGAACAACATTATTCAGAACTCCATTGATGCACTACAAGATTCAAAGGACAAAAGAATCACTATCAGAGCTTATCAGACCAATGGTAAAATAAAAGTTGAGATTGAAGATAAAGGTATTGGCATGACTGAGGAAACACTGAAAAAAGCATTAGAGCCATTTTTTACAACAAAACCCAAAGGAACAGGACTTGGTCTTGCAATAGTAGAGAGACTCTGTGAAGTTTTAAAAATTAACTTACATATAGATAGCAAAGCTGGACAGGGAACAAAAGTATGTCTGACAATCCCAAAATAGCAGTAGTTGAAGATGATCTTGCCTTTGCATCTTTCTTAAGGACTATTCTTGAAGAAGAGGGTTACAGTGTAACCCTATTTCATGACCCTGAAAGTGCCCTAAAGGGTATTTCAAAATTTTCTCCCATTCTTGTAATTACTGATCTTAAAATGCCAAAGATGGATGGAATAGAGTTTATAAACAGAGCAAAGGAAATTCTTCCACAGACTTATTTCATAGTAATTACAGCCTTTGGAACCATTCCATCGGCAGTTGAAGCAATCAAGAAAGGTGCTATAGATTACATCACAAAGCCTCTGTCCTCACCTGAGGATTTTTTAAAAGTTGTAAGGAAAATCATAAATAAAAAGGCTCAGAAGAACCTTTCCATAGATTTTGACTTACCTCCCTATGAAATCCTTTTTGCAGGCATAGAGGAAATTCATAAAACAGTTAGAGAGGTGGCAAAAACCGATACAACACTTATAATTTATGGAGAAACTGGCACGGGTAAATCAGCCATTGCTAAGGCAGTTCATCTTATGAGTGGAAGGAAAGGTGCTTTTGTTGAAATAAACTGTGCTTTAATCCCTGAAAACTTAATAGAAAGCGAACTCTTTGGATATGAAAAGGGTGCCTTTTCAGGAGCAATAAAACAGAAACGAGGTAAAATTGAGCTTG
This sequence comes from Thermodesulfovibrio sp., assembly GCA_025060625.1. Classification (GTDB taxonomy): domain Bacteria; phylum Nitrospirota; class Thermodesulfovibrionia; order Thermodesulfovibrionales; family Thermodesulfovibrionaceae; genus Thermodesulfovibrio. Next base: position 2,304 of record JANXBR010000025.1, on the reverse strand, counting down.
CTCAGAATGGAACTCTTTTTCTTGATGAGATTGGTGAACTAACTGCCCATTTGCAAACAAAATTTTTAAAGGTCCTTCAAGACAAAAGCTTTGAACGTCTCGGTGGACTTGAAGTCATTAAAACAAATGCAAGATTTATAACCGCAACAAACAAAGATCTAAAAAAGATGGTAAAAGAGGGTAAATTTAGAGAGGATCTCTACTTCAGGCTAAATGTTTTTCCAATCATCATTCCTCCATTGAGAGAAAGAAGACAATATATTATTAAAATTGCCGAATACCTTATAGAGAAAATTTCTTCAAAACTTGGAAAACCACCTAAAAAACTTAGTAAAGACTCTATTGAGGCAATAAAAAAATATGATTTTCCTGGAAACATAAGAGAACTTGAAAATATATTAGAAAGAAGCATCATTTTATCCAACTCTGAATTAATAGAGGTAAGGATTGAGGATAATAACATAGAAAGTGAAGATTTAAAAAGCATAGAAAAAAGAGCAATAATAGAAGCATTGAAGAAAAAGGGAGGGAACAAAAAAGAGGCTGCTCGTCTACTCGGAATTTCTTTAAGAACACTTTACTATAAAATCAAAGACTACGATCTTGAATAATTTTTCTATTCCTTGTAGTAATCAGTGAGTTAATGACCTATAAAACGATTAATTATTTGGTTTCAATTTGAATTATCTTATTTTAGATTTTATTTACTTTTCTTTCCAACCATACTTGCCAATTAATGGAACGAAGACAACGGGAATAAGAGTGCATCTCTCAAACTGGCTACCCTTTTTTGTTATCTTTATAAGATACTGAGAGTATCTATCTCCAACAGGAGCAACCAAAATACCTCCTTCTTTGAGCTGTTTTATCAATGGTTCAGGTATATCAGGAGTAGCTGCAGTTATTATTATTCTATCAAAAGGTGCCTCCTGTGGTAGTCCCTCTGTGCCATCTCTTATATAGACTTTTATATTTTTTATTCCGAGTTTTTCAAATCTTTTCTCTGCTTCCTTTGCAAGAGCCTCTATTCTCTCAATTGTGTGAACTTCCTTAGTAAGTTCACTAAGAATTGCAGCTTGGTATCCCGAACCTGTTCCTATCTCAAGAACCTTTTCATCACCTTTAAGCTCAAGACTTTCTGTCATAAATGCCACAATGTAAGGCTGAGAAATTGTTTGACCATGTCCAATTGGAAGAGCTCTATCATCATAGGCATCATCCATAATGTTTTCAGGAACAAAGAAATGTCTTGGTATTTTTCTCATTGCTTCAATAACTCTCTCATCCTTTATATCCCTCTCAATAATCTGAGTATCTACCATCCATTTTCTTAGTCTTTCATACTTATCTTTCATCTTAACTCCCTATTAAGTATCTCCCTTGCTACAAGAATACCAGATGCAGATGCCTGAATCAAGCCTCTACTTACTCCTGCTCCATCTCCTGCTGCAAAGAGATTTTCTATTTCTGTCTCAAGATTTTGGGTAAGCTTAAGTCTCATACTGTAAAGCTTAACCTCAACTCCATAAAGAAGAGTATGATTAGAGTTAATCCCTGGCATTAATTTATCAAGAACTTCAATCATTTCAACAATATTGACAAGATACCGATATGGTAATACAAAACTAAGATCTCCTGGAGTGGCATCTTTTAGTGTTGGTTGAATAGGATTTCTCAAGATTCTCTCTTCCGTTGATCTTCTACCTTTTTTTAAATCTCCGAGTCTTTGTATTAAGACTCCCTGTCCAAGATAGTTTGCAAGTTTTGCAATACTTTGTCCATAAAGAATTGGTTCACGAAATGGTTCTGTAAAGTAAGTACTTGAAAGAATAGCAAAATTTGTGTTATTTGTTTTCCTGTCATGGTAGCTATGGCCATTTACAGTCCAAATTCCATTTATATTTTCTCTTACAACTTCTCCATAGGGATTTACGCAGAATGTTCTTACCATATCATCAAAAGTTTTTGAGTAATAAATAAACTTTGGCTCATAGCAAATTTTGGTAAGCTCTTCACAAACTGTTGCTGCAACTTCAACACGTACACCTATGTCAACAGGATTAAGTTCTGTAGTCAATTTAAGTCTTTTTGCTTCTTTGCTTAACCATCCACTTCCAGCTCTTCCAGGAGCTATAATAATGTATTTTGCATTAAATCTTCTTTTGTCCTTAAGCTCTACTGCTGAGACTTTGCCTTTGTTGACAATAATCTTTTCTGCTGATACATTAAAAAGTATATTAACTTTTTTTGATATATCATCTTTTAAATTTTTAAGTACCTGTGCACATCTTTCTGTTCCAATGT
>JANXBR010000024.1 GCA_025060625.1 Thermodesulfovibrio sp. | reverse complement strand
TTCTTCTTGCAGCCTGTGACTATCCAGTCGTGGTTGCTTCATCTACAGGATGTCTTGAGGTTTCATCATGTATTTCAGTTTATACTTCATGGAATGTTCCTTGGATACATAATGCCTTTGAAAATGCAGCAGCAACTCTCTCTGGAGTTGAAGCAATGTATAAGGCACTAAAAAAACAGGGTAAGATTAATGAGGAAATAAAATTCATTGCTATCTGCGGTGATGGTGGAACTTATGATATAGGTTTTCAGAGTCTTTCTGGGGCTATGGAGCGTGGTCATGATATGCTCTATGTATGTTATGACAATGGTGCATATATGAATACAGGAATTCAACGCTCTGGAGCTACACCAACATTTGCAGATACAACCACCTGTCCAGCCGGAGAGGTAATTCCTGGTAAACCTCAACAGAGAAAGGATTTAACAAGAATTATGGCAGCTCATAACCTTCCTTATGTAGCTCAAGCAGCACCAAGTCATTGGCCTGATTTAATGAAAAAAGTAAGAAAGGCAATTGAGACTCCAGGTCCAAAATTTATGAATATATTTACTCCTTGTAATCGTGGATGGAGAAGTAGAAATGATGATGCTATACTTTTAAGTCGTTTAGCTGTTGAAACATGTTTTTGGCCCCTTTATGAAGTAGAAAATGGAGTTACAAGGATAACCGTTAAGCCAAAAGAGAAAAAACCCATTATAGAATTTTTAAAAGCTCAGGGCAGATTTAAACATCTTTTTGAACCTGGTAAGGAAAAACTTATTGAACAAATTCAAAATATGATTGATGAAAACTGGGAAAGGCTTTTAAAAGAAGAGGAATTGACTGTTTCTAAGGATAAAGAATAAAAATTACATGGCTCTCTATGTAACTCTATATTAGCATAGAGAGCCATATCTAAATCTACAGTTTTCCTCCTTGTACCTTTCAATTTGATTTCTAAGGTATTGTTTTCTATTAAGCAATTTAATTGATTGAAAGGATGATAGTGGAATTATTCATTGAAAAAATGTTAATTTTTATCATTGGAAATGACTCTTGTTGATTTAATAAGAAAAAAAAGGTTCAGAATGATATGGAAAGTTGAGTTAGATGGAAAATATTCCTATTTAGCTGGAACTTCCCATAAGTTTTCCTATCACTTTAGAGATTCACTAAAGGAATTAATAAAAAGAACAAAAAAGGTGGTACTTGAGGGTCCCATGGACAGTGAAAATTTTGATAGGGTAATAGCATTTGGAAGATCGACTCCTCAGGTATCTCTTTATGATATGCTTGACAGTGCTACTATAGAACTTTTGGTTGATAAGTTAACAAGTCTTTACGCTGAAAAGACGCCACCTACTTTTCAAGTTTTCGTTGACTTTCATATAGGAACATTTTATAAAAGGTCAATCAGGGAGATTCTTAAGAGAAATAGGGCATGGATGGCTTTTTTTCTTATATGGTATGAGTTTTTAGAGATTCATGATTGGAAATACTCAATAGATATGGAGATACTTAAAATTGCTAAGGAATTAGATAGAGATGTTCGTTTTCTTGAGACTATTTACGAACAGATAAAAGCTCTTGAGGGAATTCCTCCTGAAAAAATTGTTGATTTTTTTAGGTATGCAGACAATTGGAATGAATACATAACAAACTATGAAAAACTCTATCTTAAAGGTAACTTGAAAGAGTTGATGGAATTGTCAAAAATTTTTCCAACTCGTTGTGAAAGTATTATAGAAAATCGTGATCCAATTCTTTTTGAAAGGATGCTTCAATACCTGAGAGAGGGAGATTCACTTATTGCCATTGGAGTTACCCATATTCCTGGAATTATAAATAGAGCTCAAAAAGAAGGATTTAGTATAACTTCAACTTTTTAGATTTGATATCTTTCCAATAAAGAAAAAAATTAAAAAAGACCATAAAAAAGGTAAAAACTAATATTATCCTGCGAGAGATTTCTATATAGATTAATTTCTCTATGTAATGAACAATAAAAGAGTCTTCATATTTTAAGTCTGCACTCGCCAAAGATCTCAACCAATTCTCAAGAGAGGTAAGAGGGCAATATAGATCAAAAACCTGTATAAATAAGGCATAGGCTAAACCAGTTATGTGTAAAAATTTTATATAACCATGTATATTTCTAAAAAAAGCTCCGATTATGAGAAAAACTATCCATAGAAAATGTATTATTACAATGATATCTGCAATAATGCTATAACTCACTCAGAATTTCTGGTATTATGCACCATCTTAATGACCATATCTCCTCATCTCTTCCTAAACAGACAATTCCGCCCATTTGGAATGTAACAACTTTTCTATCCTTATCTCCGACAATTAAAAGTGAGGTAAGTCTGCCAAGATGAGGTAAATGTCCTACAATCATAATAGATTTATCTGATTTTAAGATTTTCTCTGCTATAACCTCTGGAGCATCAAGGGGTGCAAGTCCTTTAACCTCACTGATATTTGTAATTTTCAGAGCTTCAGCTAATATTTCTGCAGTTTGTTTTGCTCTAAGTTTCCCACTATGCCAGATTTCATCAATGGAAAGATTTACTTTACTTATAAATAATGAGACTCTCTTTAAGTTCTTTAATCCTTCTTCAGATAGAGGTCTTGCTGGGTCTTCCTCTTCAGATTTAGCCTTTGCATGTTGCACAAGATAAAGATACATAAATAAATCTCCCTTTTTCTTTTATACTAAATTAATATATATTAAAAATTTTTTGCAATATATATGTCAGAGATAATACCCGAAGTTGAATGGTATAAAGCCTTAGAAATAGCTAAACTCTCTAAAAGGATAATTATACTTGGACAGATAGATACGGGAAAATCCACTTTTGCCAAATATTTGATACAAAACATTATAAAAGAACAATCAGTATGTTTTATTGACTCTGATATTGGTCAAAGTAGCATAGGACTTCCAACTACAATAGCCTTGAAAGTTTACAGTAAAAACTATATTAACAAAAATCCATCCAATGGAATAGTTATTGATTTTGATAAACTCTTTTTTGTTGGTTTTACAACTCCTTCAATATCTCCTGAGTTATTTTTGTCTGAGTTTGCTAAAGCTTCATCTTTTGCTCAAAAATTAAACATGAAAACAGTGGTGGATACAACCGGATTTGTATTAGGGGAAATGGCAAAGAAAATTAAACTTGAAAAAATCTCTATCCTAAAACCTGATTTAGTCATAGCCTTTGAACGAAAAGGAGAACTAAGCCATATATTAAATGAGATTAAGATAGAAACTATAATACTCACACCATCAAAGAACATTGTTTCAAGAAGTCCTATTAAAAGAGCAGAATACAGGATGAATAAATTTAAAAAATATCTCACCAATGTAGAATCCTATGCAGTATCAAGGAAACTTATTCATGGAACTCCAATAGTCGCATCTGATGGGACTATTGTTGGTTTATTTACTGAAGAAGAATGCATAGCATTAGGAGTTATTGAAAGTCTTGATAGAGAGAATGTATTTTTTTCCTCTCCACCCATTAACATAAAAGCTATTAAAAAAATAAAAATAGGTAGAGTCAGTTTAAAGGGCTTAATCAATGAGACTGTTTAGAAGTTTAAACATTATAAATTAATAGCCCATTTTAATTTAATGTAAAATAAAACTATAAATATGAAGGAGGACAAAGATGATAAAACTTGTTAAGAAAATTGGTCCCTTTATTATAATACTCTTTATCTGCTTTGATCTGTATGCTGAAACATTGATAAATCTTCCGAAGCCAAGAACAAAGGGCAATCTATCCTTAGAGGAAACTCTCAATAAAAGAAGGTCATTAAGAGAATACTCCTCGGAGGCATTGACACTCACTGAAGTCTCTCAACTACTCTGGTCTTCCCAGGGTATTACAGATGAAAAGGGTAGAAGAACTGCTCCTTCTGCAGGAGCTCTATATCCTATTTCAGTATACTTAGTTGCTGGAAATGTTAAAAATATCAGTTCAGGCTTATATAAATATGAACCTCATAATCATCAGCTAATCAAAATTAAAGAAGGTGACATAAGAGACTTTCTTTCAAAGGCTTCCCTTGGACAGCCTTGGGTTAGGAATGCTCCTATAAATCTTGTAATTACAGCAGTTTATGAAATTACAACCCGAAAATATGGTGAAAGAGGGATTAGATACGTCCACATTGAAGTCGGACATGCAGCACAAAATGTGCTACTTCAAGCAGTAGCTTTAGACCTTGGTGCAGTGCCTGTAGGTGCTTTTAATGATGAAGATGTAAAAAAAATTTTAAATCTTAAAGAAACAGAGCAACCCTTGTATATAATTCCAGTAGGAAGGAAAAAATAAATGGAATACAAAGAACTCGGAAGCACTCAAGTTAAAATACCTGCCATAGGAATGGGAACTTGGGAAATAGGTGGTGGAATTACTCCTGATTATTCCTCCGATGAGGAAGGAATTTTAGCACTAAGAAAGGGAATTGAACTTGGAATGACCCTTATTGACACTGCTGAGATGTATGGAAAGGGGCATTCAGAGGAAGTAGTAGCAGAGGCGATAAAAATATTTCCAAGAGAAAATATATTCATAGTAACAAAGGTTTTACCAGAAAACTTACGATTCAAAGATTTAATCAATGCAGCCCATGGAAGCCTGAAAAGACTTAGAACAAACTATATTGATTTATACCTAATTCATGCACCAAATCCTCGGATTCCAATTAAAGAGACCATGGAAGCCATGGAAAGCCTTGTAAATGAGAGCCTCGTGAGGTTCATTGGTGTTAGTAATTTTAATGTCTATGAGATGGAGGAAGCAAGAAAAGTTCTTAAAAACACTGATATTGTAGTAAATCAGGTAGAGTATAACCTCACTTATAGAAAAATTGAAAGAGACATACTTCCATACTGCATAAAAAATAATATTACCGTTATGGCTTACTGTCCTTTAGGAAGAGGAGTTTTACCGAAAAATCAGTTCCTTAGAGAAATAGGATTGAAATATAATAAAACAGCAGCCCAAGTAGCTTTAAACTGGTTGATACAGAAAGAAAGGGTTATGGCAATTCCAAAATCATCAAAAATTAAACATGTTATAGAAAATGCCCAATCTACAGGCTGGAGACTTAGCATTGAGGATATAGAAATCATTGAAAAATTTTTTAGATGAATTTTTTAATCCTTTAGAGTTGACTATGAATTTATTTAAAAATTCAAACCTATCATATCAAGAGGTAATGTTAGAATATTAGAGGAAATGAAAAATTTGAGTCTCTATTTTAATAAAGCCTTAAAAACCTATGAAAAGGCTGGAAAAATTCAGAAAAAAGTTGCTGATGAACTTTTAAGCATGATTCCAGATGGCTATTATTCAACAGTTGTTGAAATAGGCAGTGGAACAGGTTTATTAAGTATTCCCCTAATTGAAAAAATAGATTTTTATAGGTTTATACATATTGATATCTCTTATCCCTTTCTTAAAAAACTTAGACAAAAACTCAGGAATATCTCCTTTTATATCAATGCAAAAGCAGAAAATATTCCCTTACCGTATAGTAGCGTTGACCTGATTTTGAGTTCATCAACTCTTCACTGGCTATCAAATCCAGAGAAAAATATTGTGGAGATTTTAAAACTGCTTAAAGATGGAGGTAGATTCTATTTTTCTATTTTCACATCCAATACTTTAAGGGAAATAAAAAGGGTATCTCAAATTACAGGATTTGGTTCTGTCTATAACTTGATGCCATGGGATTTTTATATATCCCTTCTAAAGAATAATAGTTTTTTCTATAAATATGAACTAAAAACTTATATGGAAAAGTATGCCTCACCAAAGGAACTTCTTTTAGCTCACAAACTCACAGGCACAAACTATACGGAAAATAAAAGATTTTCAGGCAAAAAGGCATTTAATAAATTTTGTGAAGTCTATAAAAGTCTCTATGGAAGTGCTGATGGAGTTTATGCTACCTATGAGATTTTATTCATAGAAGGTCAAAAATTATCTCCCTCTCCTCAATTTTAACTTTTGAAACTCTCACCTTAAGTTGTGTTCCAATTGTGAATTTTCTTTTCTTTTTTAGTCCTATTAAACAATATCTCTTTTCATCAAACTGATAAAAGTCATCAATCATATGAGAAAGATGAAGAAAACCTTCAACATAGTATTCTTCAAGCCTAACCCTTAAGCCTTCAGGAGTAACCATTGTAACTTTTCCTTCAAACTCTTCACCAACTTTATCCTTCATAAACCAAACTCTCATTATCTGAATGGCATCTCTTTCAACTTCGTCAGCCCTTCTTTCATTCCTTGATGAACTTATTGCTATTTCAGGCAAAATTTTTTCAAGTTTTTTTCTTCTTTCTTTCGTTATCTTGCCTTTCTGTAAAAACTCCTTTAAAATTCTATGAACAACAAGGTCAGGATATCTTCTAATTGGAGAAGTAAAATGGGTATAACAATCTGAGGCAAGTCCAAAGTGTCCAACATTTTCTGGACTATAACGTGCCTGTTTCATACTTCTTAAAATTAAATAGTTTACTATCTCCTCGTAGGGACTTCCCTTAATTATCTCAAGAAATTTATGGAAATCAGAGGCTCTTAAATCTTGTTTGATGATTCCGAGATTTTTCACAATTCGTGTAATATACTGAATTTTATTGGTTTCTGGTTCTTCATGAACTCTATAAAGACAAGGCACATTATTTGAGTATAAATACTCTGCTACTGCCTCATTGGCTGCAATCATGAATTCTTCTATTATGAAGTGGGCAAGATTTCTCTCAGCCTTTATTATTGCATAAGGATCTCCTTTTATGTCCAGTAAAACTTCGGGCTCAGGAAGATCAAAATCAAGGCTACCTCTTTTTTTTCTTTTGTTTTTTAGTATTTCACATAGTTCTGCCATTTTTTCAAACTTTGGAATGAGCTTTTTATATTTTTTAATTTCTTCCTTATCTTGATCTATCAAAATTTTTTTCACCGATGTGTAGGTCATTCTCTCAACGGTCTGAATAATACTTGGATAAAAAAGAGCTTCCTTTCTCTCTCCAGAATTACTAAAGTGCAGCTCTACTGTAAAGGTTAGTCTTGGTGTTTTTGGAAGAAGACTGCAAAGGTTTTCGCTCAAATTTGGTGGAAGCATGGGAATGACCCTGTCAGGCAAGTAAACGCTTGTTGCTCTTTGCTTTGCCTCTTTATCTATGGGAGTATCCCACTTAACATAGTGACTTACATCGGCAATGTGAACCCAGAGAATAAAACCTTTTCTTGTTTTTTTTATTGATATAGCATCATCAAAGTCTTTTGCATTTTCTCCATCTATGGTTACTGTTGGGAGTTCTTTTAAGTCAACTCTATTTTTAAAATGTTTTTTTACAATAGCCTTACTGGATAGTTCTTCCGATATCTTAGATACATCCTTAGGGAACTTTCTTGGTAATTCATATTCATAGGTAAGTAGTTCAATATCTTCCTTAGGAGTTTTCGGCTTTTCAAAAACTTTTAATATTCTTGCAACAATAGGTTTATTTTTCTCTTGATATGTAACAACCTCAGCAAGAGCAAAATTTCCTGGAACTATTTTTATGTCACTTGAAGCAATGACTATCTGATTATTAAAACCTTTTTTTCTTGGTAGAAGATAGAAAATAGGTCCTGTTCTTTCAACTATTCCAACAATCTTCTTTGTAGCTCTTTCAAGTATCCTTATTATTCTTCCCTCTCTTTTTTTAATATTCTCAATTCTTGCTACAACTCTATCTCCATTCATGGCTCCCATTGTTGCATGAGGTGGTATGAATATATCAGTCTCCTTAGGAGAGTCAGGAATTAAGAAACCAAAGCCATTTTTATGGGCTTCAAAAAATCCCGTTACCAATTTTGCTTCCCTAATGGTTATATAAAGTCCTTTTCTATTTCTTAAAATTTTACCTTGAAGAATAAGTTCTCTAAGGGTGAGTTTTAATTTTTTTCTCTCTGAAGCTTTGAGGCTAAGGAAGTCAGATATCTCTTTAAAACTTAAGGGTCTTCCCGATTTTCTAATAAATTCTAAAACTTCTTCTGGTTTCAATTTTTATCCTGTGGAAGAGTAAGATATATTACTTGACCTATTTCTCCAAGTTTTCCCATTTCTTTATTGTTGAAGAAAACCTTAACTCCACCTGCATTTCCTATATGAAGTTTGAAAGATTTATTTGCTTGAAGTTCTACTTTTTGTCCTGGATTAAGTAAAAACTCTCTTCTTTCTTTATCATCTAAGGTTATTCTCATCCATACTTTATCTATGGCTTCAATTTTAAGATTCTGCTGATTTGAAGATATATTTTCTTTTTGTTCAATCTGTCCTACTTTTTCCTGAATTTTTGTTTTTTCTGATACTATTTTTTCTGTCACCGGAGGAGGTATCTCATGCTCTTTTTTTTCAGACTTAATAAAGAGTATTAAAATAATGATAACAACAAGAATAATTCCTGCAGTTATACTCCAGGCAGGTAATTTTATTGAAGAAGCCTTCTTTTTACCTGAGAAGTTTTTTATTGATTCTATTTTTTGCTCATCTTTTAGTTGAGTTTCATACTTGGGTTCAACGGATTGGATGTTTTGTTTTTTTGTTTTTAGATATTCTTCATAGTCTTTTAAAATTTGTGTGGGATCAACTCCAAGAATGTTGGCATAGGTTTTAATATATGCCCTTGTATAGACTTCTATTGGAAGTTCATCAAATCTTCCTTCCTCTATAAGTTGAAGACATTGTTTTTTTATTTTTGTTTTTTCAGCTATTTCCTCTAATGATTTTTGAAGTTCTAATCTTCTTTTTTTAAACTCCTCATACATTAACTGGTTTCCTTCCCTCTAAAGCTTTTGACAAAGTTACTTCATCGGCGAATTCAATATCAATACCTATTGGAAGACCGTAGGCAATTCTTGAGATTTTTATGTTGTATTTTTTTAATAAATCAGCAATCCATTGGGCTGTAATTTCTCCTTTAGTGTTGGGACTTGTTGATATAATAATTTCACTTATTTGCCCAGTTTTTACTCTCTCTTCAAGTTCCTTTATTCTTAATTTATCAGGAGTTAATCCATCAACTGGTGAGATACTACCTCCAAGAACATGGTATACACCTTTATAACCTGTTTTTTCAAAGAGAATTATATTACTTGGCTCTTCTACAACGCAGATAACTGAATGGTCTCTTGAGGGATTACTGCATATACTACATATTTCATCTTCAGTTATATTAAAACAGACAGAGCAGTATTTAGCTTTCTGCTTCAAATTTATAATTGCCTCTGCAATCTCAATAGCTTCCTTTTCAGACATATTCATAATGAAAAAGGCAAGTCTTTGGGCTGTCTTTCTGCCAATACCTGGAAGTTTACACAGATTTTCAATAACTTTCTCTATTGGATTACTCATAACTTTCCAAGTAGACTACTTAAGTCAGGCATTCCTGGAAGATTAAAAGGCATGGAAACCTTAGCCATTTCTTTCTGGGCTAACTCATGGGCTCTTTTTATTGCTTCGTTTACGGCTGCAAGAACTAAATCTTCAAGCATTTCAATATCATCAGGGTTTACAACTTCTCTGTCAATTTTTATTGAGACTATCTCTCCAGCACCATTTGCCTGAACAGTAACCATTCCTCCGCCTGATGAGGCTTCAACAGTCATTTTTTTTACTTCTTCCTGCTTTTTTTTAATTTCTTCCTGAATTTTCTGAGCCTGCCTCATTATCTCGCCTAAAATATTCTTAGACATTATTACCTCCTTTTTTAGGTATTACATCAAAAATTTGTCCATCAAAAAGTTTTATAGTTTTTTTTACTAAAGGATGATTAGTTGCTTCATATTTTGATATCTCAGATTGTTTTGACAATTCTGAGTTTTTATCTTCGTAAGAATGAATTGTAATCTTAATATTAGGAATAAATTCTTCCAGTTGGTTTTTAATCTCTGATAAATTTTCTCTAACTGAATCAGCATACAATGATGCTCCACCATTATAGATTAAATGAATCCCTCCTTCAGTAAAGTTAACCTTGGCATGTTTAATTTTCATAGCAAGTAAGTGATTTTCCCTTTCAAGCTTTTCCATAAATTTAAGCCAAACTTGAGATAAGGATATATCATAATTGTCAGTCTTTAAGGATGCAGATGGTGAGGGCAAAGGGATTTTTTCTTTAATCTCTTTTAAAACATTGTCTATGTTTCTGAAATAAGAGAGAAGGCTTAGTTTAAGCAAAGTTATTTCAAAAATAACTCTCGGGAAAAAGGAATTTCTTATTGCAAACTCTGCATTAATTAACTCTTTTAATAAAATCATCAAATGTTCTTCCGATGTTTTTTTATTCAACCTCTCTATTAAAGATGCCTCCGATTCAGTTATATAAAGTTTTAACTCCTTAGTGATTTTACTGATAAAAGCATTCCTTAGGAAGTTAATTAGGTCTCCAGTGAGTCTCTTAAAATCTGTTCCAAGATTATTGAGTTCTTCTACTTTTAAAATAATTTTTTCTCTATCCCCATCAATTAAGGATTCTACAAGCTCATATAGCACATTTATATCCGTGCCACCAATTAATAAATTTACATTATCCTGAGTTACATCCGTTGTAAATGATGTGACTTGATCAAGCAATGTCAATGCATCTCTCATGCTTCCTTCAGAGTTTGATGCTATAGTATATAATGCTTCTTCTGTGGCATTTATATTTTCTTGATTGCAGATATATTGAAGCCTCTGTTTTATTAAATTAATTGGTATTCTTTTAAATTGTAAATGTTGACAGCGACTTAAAACAGTAAGTGGGATTTTTCTCGGTTCAGTTGTTGCTAAAACAAACACTACATGAGGGGGTGGTTCTTCAAGAGTTTTAAGAAAGGCATTAAAAGCTGCCTGACTAAGCATATGAGCTTCATCAATTATATATACTTTATAAAGTCCCTCAACTGAGGCATAACGAATATTTTCTCTTAAATCCCTTATATTTTCCACTGATGTATGAGACGCCGCATCTATTTCTATTACACTCATTGACCTACTCTCTTTTATGGCAATACAAGAAGGGCACTCATCACAGGGTCTATTCTGAGAGTCTTTGCAGTTTAAAGCTTTTGCAAGTATTCTTGCTGTTGATGTTTTACCAACACCTTTTGGACCTGAAAAAACATAGGCATGGGAGATTTTGTTATTTTTTAAAGAATTTTGAAGAATTTTAACTACTATTTCCTGACCTGTCAAGTCAGAAAATTTTTGCGGTCTGTATTTTCTCGCAAATCCGAGATATGCCATATTGTTTCCCTTAATAAAGGGACCGACTTACTGCGGCACCCAGAATTAAATGCTTACCGTTGCTTCCTTCCGGACCTGGCGGGGTTTGCATCCTTCTGTTGCGCAGGGTCGGTCCCAACTTTGTTTTCTTTTATTTCTATTTTACCTTTACATGAAGAATTATGGCAAACTAAAAATTCATTTCCCTTTCTATCTTTCTTTTTCAACATATAAGGCGACTTACATTCAGGGCATTCTTGGATAACTGGTTCATTTGAAAGTGTAAATTTACACTTAGGATAATTTGAACAAGCCCAGAAAATTCTACCTTTTTTGGTTTGTTTTTTTAATATGTCTCCTCCGCACTGAGGACATTTTACTTGAGCGGTTATTGATTGTGTGAATTTACATTCAGGATATTTTGAACAAGCTATAAATTCTCCTCTTTTACCATTTCTAATTACGAGGAGAGATCCACATTGAGGACATTTTAGTTCTAATGTTTTAGTTATGGAAGCATTTTCATTATTGTTTAAAGATTTTGTATTTTTACATTCAGGATAACCAGAACATGCTAAAAATGGCACTCCCTTGCTCCATCTTATCACCATATCTTTACCACAGTTTTCACATCTAAAGGATGTTTTTATTTCCTTTGGTTTTGTTACTTTTGATATTTTTTCTGCCTGTCTAAGGTCTTTTTCAAAATCTTTATAGAATTCTTCAACTATTTTATTCCACTTTGCTTCATTTAATGAAATTTTATCAAGATCCTCCTCCATCTTTGCAGTGAAACTATAATCCATCAATTCGGGGAATTTTTCCTCAAGAAGATCATTTACAACAAAACCTAAATAGGTTGGATAAAGCCTTTGTTTGTTCTTTTTAACATATCCCCTTTCTTGAATTGTACTTAATATAGTTGCATAGGTAGAGGGTCTTCCAATTCCCTTTTCCTCAAGTGCTTTAACAAGTGTTGCCTCTGTATATCTTGGAGGTGGTTCAGTTGTATGTTTTTGGGTTTCAAGTTTGATTAATTTAAGATGAGTTTTTTCTTTTAAAGCTGGTAAAAGCACATCATCTTCAGATTCTTCATCTTTATATATAACTAAAAAACCAGGAAAGGTAACAACTGAGCCACTAACCCTAAATTGAGCAATACCATCTAAATCTTCAATTACATAGGTAGTTTGCTCAATCTCTGCAGGAGACATCTGACTTGCCAGAAATCTATCCCAAATTAGTTTATAAAGGGCATACTGTTCCTTTGATAGATATCCCTTTACAGCCTCTGGAGTTTTATCTGGATAGGTTGGTCTTATACACTCATGGGCATCCTGAATAGAGAGTTTTTGTTTTTTGTTTTCTGATGTTTTATGAGTTCCTACGAATTCCTTACCAAAGCTTTTTTCTATTATTTCCCTTGCCCATTTTTTTGCCTCTTCCGAGACTCTTGTTGAGTCAGTTCTCATGTAAGTAATAAGACCGACTCTACTGCCTTCTATATCTACTCCTTCATAAAGCTGCTGGGCAATCATCATGGTTTTTTTAGGAGAAAACCCTAAGGTTGAAGAAGCCTGTGCTTGAAGTGTGGCTGTTCTAAAAGGTTCTGGTGGATTTTTCTTTTTTTTCTTTTTTTCAACCTTTGAAAGTATATAGTTTAAATTTTTAAGTTCTTCAACGATTTTTTGAGCAGACTCTTCATTGGTTATTAGAAATTTTGCTTTCTCTTCCTTGCGATCAACAATAAGTTTGTCTCTATATTTATAAAGATTTGCTCGAATTTCCTTCAAATTTTCTTCAGTTTTAAAATCACCGCTAATAGTCCAGTAATCTTCTGGCTGAAACACAAGAATCTCTTTTTCTCTTTCAACCACCATCCTTAAAGCAACAGATTGAACCCTTCCAGCAGAAAGTCCTTTTTTTACCTTTTTCCATAAAAAGGGACTCAGGTTATAACCTACAAGTCTGTCCAAAATTCTTCTTGCCTGCTGTGAATATACCTTGTTTATATCTATTTTTGAAGGATTTTCAATTGATGCTTTTACGGCATTTGGAGTTATTTCATGAAAAATAGCTCTGTAAACTTTATCTTCTGGTACGTTTATCTCTTCTGCAATATGATAGGCTATTGCTTCACCTTCTCTGTCAGGATCAGTGGCAATAAAGATTTTTTGAGCATTCTGAGCTGATTCTTTAAGCTCTTTTACAATCTTTTCTTTCCCAGGAATTATGATATACTCAGGTTGAAATCCTTTCTGTATATCAACTCCAAGTTTATCTTCCGGAAGATCCTTTATGTGTCCGATGGATGCCTTTACCTGAAAATCCCTTCCAACAATTTTATTAATAGTTTTTGCCTTAGCAGGAGATTCAACTATTATGAGATTTTTTCCCTTTAATTCCATATTATTTGTTTTCCTTTGCTAAAAATAAAACTGTATATATCATCCTCATGAAGTTCTGTCTCTCTCATGAGTAAATAAACAAGTAGAGCTCTAATCATGTCAATCTCTTCACGGTCAATTAGTTCACTTCCTTCAATAAAATTCAGTTCTTCCTTAATCTGATGCAAATCAATGTCTAAAAGAGAAAAGTCTTTTAATGTTTCATCATTGTAATCATTGTTAATAAGCTCTCTTGCAAGAACTCTTAGGAAATCAAGAAGCTTCATTCATATCCTCCTAACATATTTGCTTTCTACTTTAGTTATTAATCCATTTATTTCAAGACTAAGAAGTATTTCAAGCAATCTGGCTGTATTCATGCCTGTTTTTAATATTATTTCATCAAGATACAAAGGTTCATCTAATATATTAAATATAATTTTTTCATCCTTATCAAGTTTATCAATTTTGTTATTATTCAGAGACTTGTTTTTTAACTTTTTTAATAATGGAACAAAATGCTCAATTTCCTCAAGTATATCCTCTATTTTAGTTACAAGTTTCGCTCCCTTTTGTATCAGATAGTTTGTGCCTTCAGAGTTTTTTGAAGTAATGTTTCCCGGTACTGCAAAAACTTCTCTGCCTTGCTCTAAAGCAAAAGATGCAGTGATTAAGGCTCCAGAGTTTATCGCAGCTTCTGTAACAAGAGTTCCAAGGGATAATCCACTAATTACTCTGTTTCTTCTTGGAAAATTCTCCCTTTTTGGTCCATCATCAGGATAAAACTCACTTATGATAGCACCATTTTCTATAATTTTTTCCGCAACTATTTTATTTTCAGGAGGATATATATGTGAAACTCCGCTTCCAAGAACAGCAATTGTTCTTCCTTCTGCTGAAAGAGCTGCTTTATGAGCAATTGAATCAATTCCTCTTGCAAGCCCGCTTACTATCGTTATTCCAACTGATGAAAGCTCATATGCTAATTTTTCCGTTACTCTTCTACCATATTCACTCATTTTTCTTGAACCAACAATAGACAAGGCAATGTCATCTTCTGAGTTTAATTCTCCTCTACAAAATAAAACTGTAGGAGGATCATGAATTTCCCTTAAAAGCTTGGGATATTTTTCATCACTAAGTGAATAAATTGCTATCCCTCTTTTTTCACATAGTTTTACTATTTTTTCTATAAAATTCCATCTATCAAAGTTTTTTATTCTTTTTGCTTTTTCTGTTCCTATTCCTTCAACAGAGATAAGTTCCTCATAAGATGCATTAAAAATCTGCTTTGCAGAGCCAA
>JANXBR010000023.1 GCA_025060625.1 Thermodesulfovibrio sp. | reverse complement strand
ACCATATCCATAAAGCATTAGCCCCGGTCTTACAGCATCAAATAGGGCATTTTCGTAAAAAAGTCCCTGTGAATTGGCTATATGAAAAAGTGGCTTAATGCCTAATTCATTTAAACATTGTTTTATACTGTTAAATCTCTTTATCTGTTCATTTGTCCAGTTATAATCTTCTGCGCGTGGCATATGACTCATGATGCCTTCTATCTTTAAACCTTGCATCTGAGCAATTTTCTTTACTGTATCACAAATATTTTCATAAATACCCAATCTTCCCATTCCTGTCTCAATCTTTATATGAATAGGAAGAACAACTCCATGGTAAAATGCTTCTTTAGAGAGAATTTCTGCTTGTTTATAGTCAAATATCACAGGTATTAGGTTATATCTAAAAATTCCATTTACTTCTCTATCAAATAACACAATTATAGGAGATTTTATCCCTGATTCTCTTAATACTACTGCCTCTTCAAAGAAAGCTACACCAAGATAATCTACTCCAATTTTTTCTAATACATGCGCAACTTCAACTGCACCATGTCCATAGGCATCAGCTTTGACGATGGCTATTATTTTACAATTTGCCTTTTTATTTTTCAGGCGGTTTCTAATTATAAAGAAATTGTGGATGAGGTTTTTTAAATTAATTTCTGCTTGTAAAAATCTACTCACATTTATTTTTTCTGTTCTGGGTTATCCTTCTTAGGAGTTACATCAATCTCATCTTTTTCACTTGTTGCCTTTTTGAAATTCTTTATTGCCTCACCAATTCCTTTGCCTATCTGAGGAAGTCTTGTTGCTCCAAATAAAACAATAACTATTAAAAGAATAAGTAGTAATTCATTTGTGCCTAATCCAAACATTTTATGCCTCCCTTTTTTAAAAGTTCCAAATCTTCCTCTCTGTTTATATTAATAAAAGATAATCCTTCTTTATCCAAATTTGCAACCTCTACTGTCTCTGCACCAATATCCTTAAGAAATTTTGTCATACTGAGCTTATCTTCCAGTATTAATCTTTCCAGTTCACTAATAAATTTTCTTGAATAAATCCCTGGCAAAGGATAGATTTTATCTTTATACATCGGAATTGTGGCATTGTTGTTTTGTTTTATATGTTTGTCTGAAAGAGTAAAAATAATCTCTTTTTTTATAAAGGGCATGTCACAGGCAAAGGCAAATATATCATAGTTTGAATTTTTCATGGCTACATGTATTCCTGACATGGGTCCTCTAAATGGATATATATCACCAAGCAGGGCAATGCCTTTGTAAAAATAAAGTTCAGGATAGTTTGTAACAATAAAAAGCTCTTCAAAAAGCTCCTTTAGGTTAGCCAAAACTAAATCAATTATTCTTTCATTGTTAACGGGAAGAAGGCATTTGTGTCTTTTCATTCTTGAAGATTTGCCACCTGCAAGAATGGACGCACTCAAAGGAATTTTAGAGTACAACTGCACCTAAGTATCCTACTACTTTATCGTAGTCTCTGCTTACTTCTGCAGAGGTCGCATACTTTATAATCTGAACTTCTTTAGCACCAAGAAGTTTTGTTGTATATAGCATCACAGTAGTTGGAATAAAGCCACACATTGATATGCCGTATTCTAATACTGTATTGTAAAGTCCTTCTGGATCAAAATTCTTAATTTTTTCCGCTGCTAAGGAATCAATTTTTCTTGCCATATCATCAGGTAGATAATGACTCATGTCGGTGCTTGCAACTATAATAACTTTATTTTTGTAATTAAGTTCATCAACAGAAATAGCAATAGCTTGTGCTAAATTTAAACATTCCTTAAGTGAAAGTGTCTTTAGGGTTATCGGCACAATCTGAGCATCTGGATTTAGTTTATAGATAAATGGAAGTTGAACCTCCAATGAGTGTTCATAAAGATGAGCTTTAATATCATCACTGACAAAGGCATGCTTTTCAATAATCTTTTTTGCAAGTTCATTATTAATTTTTATATTAGCCAGAGGAATTTCCCACTCTCCCTCTGTCATTAATGAAATACTACTTCCATAGCCAGTATGATTTGGTCCCAAAATAATAAATATATCTTTTGGTTTAAGCTTTGAATATACAGCACCTGCAACGCTGCCAGAGTAAACATAACCTGCATGAGGTGATATTGCTCCAAGGGCTTCTATTTTAGAAGTAACAGGCATATACTCTTCAAGTTCCTGTAAAAGCTTTTTTGAATTTGATGGATAAAAATAGCCTGCCACTACAGCTTTTCTCTTTATCATTTAAACTTCCTCTTCTATTTCTGTTCCAGCATATTTGTCTGTATAATCAAGAAATCTTGTATAGTCATTCAAGAATGTAAGATAAACTATATCAGTGGGTCCGTTTCTTTGCTTAGCTACTATTACTTCAGCCTTTCCTTTATTAGCTGGATTTTTTTTGTTATATACCTCATCTCTGTAAAGAAAGATTATTACATCTGCATCCTGCTCAATAGCTCCAGATTCCCTTAGATTTGCTAAGGTAGGTCTTCTATCAGAAGTTTTTTCCACTGAACGGTTAAGCTGACTTAGAGCAATAACAGGCACCTTTAACTCCTTTGCCATAGCCTTAAGAGAACGAGATATATCAGCAATTTCCTGTTCTCTTACTTCATAACTATTTCTGCTTCTCATAAGTTGGAGATAGTCTATAACAATCAATCCAAGTCTACCTTTTTCCATTTTAAGCCTTCTTGCCTTTGCCCTTATCTCAAGAACACTCATCTGAGATGAATCGTCTATATAAATCGGAGCTTCACTGAGCTTAACCGCAGCATCTGTAATTCTTTCCCAGTCTTTTTTACTAATAAATCCTTTTCTTAAAGCTGAAGAATTTACCATTGCAAGACTGCTTAAAAGTCTCATTGCAACTTGTTCTTTGGACATCTCAAGGCTAAAAAAAGCAACAGGCTCGCCGAGTTCTATTCCTACATGTTGAGCAATGTTTAATGAAAAAGCTGTTTTACCCATTCCGGGTCTTCCACCAATAATTATAAGGTCTCCTGGTTGAAAGCCTGATGTTAACTCATCAAGATCTTTGAAACCGGAGGAAATACCTGTTATTACCGCCTTTTTCTCATACATGCTTTCTATTATCTTGAAAGTTTGTTTAACAACATCTTTCATATGATAAAAACTTGTATTTGTTCTTTTTTCTGAAATTTCAAAGATCAATCTTTCTGCATAATCAATCATCTCTTCAGCATCTTCAGGCTCTTCATAAACCTTTGTAACAATCTCTGTGCAGGCACGAATAATCGATCTTAAAAGAGCCTTTTCTCTTATAAGTTTGGCATGATATCTTATATTTGCAGCTGTAGGAACAGCTGTTGCAAGATTACTTAAATAACCAATGCCTCCAGTTTCATCAAGTTCTCCCTTGTCCTTTAAATGCTCGCTGAGAGTGATAAGGTCAATGGGTTCATTTTTATCAAAAAGTTCCAGCATTGCCTGATATATTTTTCTGTGCCTTTCACTGTAAAAATCTTCTGGTGAGATTATTTCAATAGCCTTTGTTATTGATTCACCTTCAAGAATAATTGCACCCAGCACAGCCTGTTCAGCCTCAAGGCTCTGTGGTGGAAGTCTATCAACAGAATTCTCTATTGTTTTTAAATAAGCCATTATTCTGCAACTACATTTATTTTCAATTTTGCATTTACATTCGGAAGTAGCTTAACTTCTACTTCATGCTCTCCTAACCTTTTTATTGGCTCTATAATATTGATTTGCCTTTTATCAACTGAAAAACCTTCTTTCTGTAAAACTTCTGCTATATCCTTTGCTGTAATAGAACCAAAAAGCTTCTGGTCTTCTCCAGCTTTTGCCTTAATTGTAAGTTCAAGAGCACTTAGTCTCTCTGCTATTGATTCCGCATCCTGACGTTTCTTTTTTGCTTCTTCTTCAAACTTCTTCCTCTGATACTCAAGAACTTTTAAATTTTTTTCATCGGCAACTAATGCAAGCCCTCTTGGCAGAAGATAGTTTCTTGCATATCCATCTTTTACATTAATAATCTGTCCTGCTCTGCCCAAGCCATGAACATCTTCTTTGAGAATTACTTTCATTCTACCTCCTCGCAAAATTTTTTAACTTAATATATCATACCATAATTTTAGGCTAATCGTTTATCCCTGTTTTTTCTACTGGTAAATGAAGGAAAAAACTTAGGGAGATTTTAAAAATCGCTGACGAAGGACTTCATAGAGAATCGCAGTAGCAGCCATTGCAACATTGAGACTTTCAATTTTTCCTATATGAGGTATTCTACATAGTGTATTTTTTATTTTTTTTAATTCCTGACTTACTCCCTGAGACTCATTTCCAAAGGCAATCGCTAAAGGTTTTGTAAAATCCATATTAAATGAATAACCTTTTGCCATCAAATCTGTGATAACCAAATTAAGCCCATATTTTAAGACAAACTCCTCAATTTCTCTGACTGTAGTCTTTATCACAGGAATAAAAAAAATGCTTCCTGCTGAAGCTCGCAAAGCCTTGCTTGAAAAGGGATTACATGTTCCGGGTGTAATTAAAACAGCCTCTACACCAAAAGCCTCTGCAGCCCTTATAATTGTTCCAAGATTTCCTGGGTCCTGAATTTTATCAGCAATTATAATAAAATTTGGGTTTTTTATTGATAAGTCATTGATATTTTTAATTTTAAACTCAGCAACTGCAAAAACTCCCTGCGGTGTTACTGTATCAGAAATAGTTTTTCCGATTTTTTCTGATATTGTTATCACAGGTATTTTTTTGTCCTGAAAAATTTTTAAAAATTTTTTTTGCTTTTTAATAAATTCTTCTGTAACAAGCACTTTTTCAATATGGACATAATCTGAAATCAGAGAGGTTTCTAAAAGATGAACTCCTTCAAAAAAAATTTTATCCTCTAAGCTTTTCTTTATTTTTTTGATTTCTTTAATCAGAGGGTTGTCAGGACTTTGAATCCATTTCATCTGTAAGCTCAATGAATGCCTCTGGAAGAGCTTCTATAATGTCTCCTGCTATAAGTCCATGAAATCCCTTCTTACGAGAGGCTATATCACCACTTAATCCATGAAGATAAACTCCAAGCAAAGAAGCATAAAAAGGAGACAGTCCCTGACCAATAAGTGAAGCAATAATTCCTGTAAGGACATCTCCTGAGCCACCTGTTGCCATTCCAGGATTTCCAGTTGTATTTAAGTATGCTCTGCCTTGAGGTTCTGCAATAACTGTTGGAACACCTTTAAGAACAACAACTACATTAAAATCTTTCGCTACTTTCTGGGCAATATCAATTCTTTGTTTTTCAATCTCCTTCACAGAGATATTTATAAGTCTGCTTAACTCACCAGGATGGGGCGTAAGAATAATTTCTGATTGTGAATCTTTTAAAACATTCAGAATCCTGCTTAGAACTGTGATTCCATCAGCATCAACTACAATTGGATGGGGACAATTTAAAATAAGTTCTCTTAAGATAATCTCAACATCTTCATTAACTCCAACACCGGGACCAAAGGCAACAGAGTTTGCTTTTTCCTTTACAAAATCCATAATCTCAGGTAAAGCCTCCTTAGAAAGAGTATTCACTGTGCACGGAAGGGGAAGCACCATTTCTTCAAGGACCTTACTCTGAAAAATAAATTTAAGTGACGCAGGAATAGCCATAGTTACCAATCCTGAGCCAGTTCTCATTGCAGCTTTCGCAGTCATCACTGCTGCTCCAGTTTTTCCTGTAGAACCTGCAACTACAAGAACATGTCCGTATCTTGTTTTGTGAGAATACTTAGGTCTTGGAGGCACCAATGACCGAACAAAATCTCTTTCAATAAGTGAGATATTTAAGTTTTCACTTTCTGTTAATTCTTTTGGAAAGCCTATATCTTCTATAATTAATTCACCTGTGTAGTCTTTGCCAGGATAAAGCAAATGTCCTCTTTTAGGAAGACCAAATGTTACAGTCATATCTGCCTTTAAAGCAGTTCCAAGAATTTCTCCTGTGTCAGAGGATACTCCCGATGGAATGTCAACAGCTACAGTAAACTTTCTAAATGAATTAAGTCTATCAATAAACTCAGCAGTCTTGCCTTCAATTTTTCTTTTAAGTCCTGTTCCAAAAATAGCATCAATAACTGTATCAGCTTGATCTATCTCATCATTTTCTGGATAACCTACAACTATTGGAACTCCAAATTTTTTAGCTATTTTAAGTTGAAGTTTACAGTCCTCTGAAAGTTTTTCTTCCGAAAAAAGCTGAAAAACTTTTACAGTTTTAACTTTATCCTTAATTATTCTTCCACAGGCAATACCATCACCACCATTGTTTCCTGGTCCTGCAAGGATAATGACATTTTTGGGAGAAAGTTTTAGTGCATGCTTAGCCACACTCAATGCAGCTCTTTCCATTAAAACTACTGATGATAATCCATAATAGTTTATTGTTTTTCTGTCAATTTCAGCCATTTCATTAGATGTGACAACTTTCATAATCATAATTATAGCACACTAAGGATTGCCCATATTATGTTTAATATGGCCAGAAACTCCTTTTTAATGGCATTTTAATTAATATTATGATAAAATGAAAAAAATAATCTGGAGGTGAAATATGAAAAAAATTCTTGTTGCCTACTATTCAAGGACAGGAAATACGGAGAAAATGGCAAAAATGATTGCTCAGGGACTCAAGGAAAAAGGAATCAATGTGGATTTAAAAAAAGTTGAAGAGGTAAACATTGACAGTCTAACAGAGTATAGTGGTTATATAATAGGTTCACCAAACTACTTTGGAACAATGGCAGCTGAGGTTAAAAAGTTTATTGATGAAAGTGTTAAATACTACAGAAAGATTGAAGGTAAACTGGTAGCAGCCTTTACTTCAACTGGAATGATTGGCGGAGGAGGAGAAACAGTATGTATTGATATTTTAAAGGCATTTTTGATTCATGGCTGTATCTGTCTTGGATTTACAAGACTCGGTCATTATGGACCTGTGGCAATAGGAAAACCTGATGAGAGAGTTGAAAAGGAAATATCAGAGATGGTTAACAAATATGTAGAGATTTTAAACAGGATAAATAATGTTTGATAGAAAAAGACAGCTTAGATGGGCATCATTAAAGGTTGGACTACTTATAACTTTAACTCTGCTTATTATATTCTTTGTAATCCTATTCTCAGGTGGTATTAAAGAGTTCTTTGAAGAAAAAACTTTTCTCAATATCTACATAGCAGATGTTAAAGGACTTCGCAAAGGAGCTCCAGTAAGAGTTGCAGGTATTGATGTAGGAACAGTTAGAGAGGTAAAACTTAGTAAAGAGTATGGGACAGTAGTGAGAGTCTCAATAGACAGGGATGTTTTAGACTACTTAAAGTCAGATGCAAGGGCAACTGTTCAGACAATAGGACTTCTTGGTGATAAATATATTGAGATATATCCAGGTAATTCTCAGGAAAAGTTTGAGGTATCAAAAGGTCTATATGGCTATCCTCAAACAGAAGTGAGAGAGATAATAGCAGTGGCGGCTTCTACAATGAGTAAAATTGAAGGATTGATTCAGAGAATTGACTCATTAATAACAAAAGTAGATAAAGCTGAGGGAACTCTTCCCAAACTGCTTAATGATCCTTCTATTTACAACAATTTATTTTTAATAATTTCAGACCTTAGAAAAACAGTAGAAGAAATAAGATATGGAAGTATTGGGATGGTTGCAAGGGATAAAGAGTTTTACCAAAGACTTTCAAATGCTTTAAAAAACTTTGAAGAAGCTTCAAACAAAATATCTACACAGCAAGGAACACTCGGTAAAATGATAAATGATCCTTCTCTATATGAAACTTTGCTTAGGAGTTCTCAAAAACTTGATAGTCTTTTACAAGAAATTGAAAAATCTGAAGGCATGTTGAAACTTCTTGTGAGTGATAAAACAGTTGCCGATGATTTAAGACAGAGCATAAAGGAACTAAAGGAACTCATAGAAGAAATCAAAAAAAATCCTAAAAAATTTTTCAAATTCAGTGTATTTTAAGTTATAATTTTCTATGGCACTTCTTGAGATAAAAAAATATCCTGATGCAGTATTAAAGAAAAAAGCAGAAACTATCTCTGATATCAATGGCGATTTACAAAAACTTATTGATAATATGATTGAAACAATGTATAATGCCAATGGTGTTGGTTTAGCTGCTCCGCAGGTTGGTGTTTTAAAAAGACTTATTGTTGTTGATACATCGCCAAGAGAAGAAAATCAATCTCTTTTAGTGTTAATTAATCCTGAGATAATAAACGCAGAGGGAGAAATTCTCTCTGAAGAAGGTTGTCTAAGTTTACCAGGTTTCATAACGAGGCTTAAAAGAAAAGAAAAAGTTGTTGTAAAGGGCTTAGATAGAAAGGGCAAGGAAATAGAAATCGAAGCAACTGGACTTCTTGCAAGAGCCTTACAACATGAGATAGACCATCTTGATGGCATTCTTCTCATTGATAAACTAAGCCCCCTTAAAAGAGAACTTTTCAGAAAAAAACTCAAAACGAAGAAATAAACATATTATGTCATCTGGAATAATCTTTTTCGGCACTCCAGAGTTTGCAATTCCTTCGCTCAAGGCTTTGATTTCAAAGGGAGAAAAGATATTGCTTGTTGTAACACAACCTGATAAACCAAAGGGCAGAGGAAAAGTTATTCAGCCATCGGAGATTAAAAAAATTGCATTACAGTATGGATTACCTCTTATTCAGCCAGAAAAGATAAAAGATGAAAATTTTATAAAAAATTTAAAACCATTTTTAAAACCATTAAATCCTGAGTTTGGTATAGTTGTTGCATATGGGAAAATACTTCCAAAAGAGATTCTTGAGATACCAAAATACGGCTGCATAAATCTTCATGCCTCACTCTTACCAAAATACAGGGGAGCAGCACCAATTCAATGGGCATTAATAAAAGGAGAAAAAATAACAGGTGTAACAACAATGCTTATGGATGAAGGAGTTGACACAGGTCCTATACTTTTACAAAAAGAAGTTCCCATAGAGGATAAAGATGATGCAGAGAGTCTTTCTAAAAAACTCTCTGTGATTGGTGCAGAATTAGTTATTGAAACCATTGATAAAATGAGAAAAGGAATTATTATACCCAAACCTCAAACTGGTGAAGCAACCTATGCACCTCAACTCAAAAAGGATGATGGAAAAATTAACTGGAATGATTCTGCTATGAAAATCTTTAATCTTGTAAGAGGAACATATCCATGGCCCTGTGCATACAGTTTTTTAAAAAATGAAAGAGTTAAAATAATTAAAACAGAAGTATTACAAGGCAATGCATCACCAGGGTTGATTGTCAGGGCAAAAAATGAATTAGTTGTGGGAACAGCAGAAGGTTTACTCAGAATTCTACTTATTCAACCGGAAGGTAAAAAAATAATGACAGCAAAAGAATTTATTTCTGGAAGAAAAATAAATGAAGGTATGGACTCATTTGCTTAGAGGCTTTATCCTTAAAATTCTTTATCCAGTTTTAATGCTTACAGGAGCATTTTTAAAATCTAAAAAACCAGAATTTCAGGCATATATTGTAAAACTCAATAATCTTCTTGTTATGCGTAATAATGTAAATGTGAGGAAAATACTTCTTTTACTTCCTCACTGTATTCAAAACTCAAAATGCGATGTAAGGCTTACCTTTGATGTTTTTAAATGTCGTAGATGCGGAGACTGTAAGATAAAAGATTTAATTGAAATTGCAGAGACTTATGAAATAGCAATTGCCATTGCAACAGGAGGCACAATTGCAAGAAAGGTTGTAAAAGAAATAAAACCCGATGCAATTATTGCTGTTGCCTGTGAAAGAGACCTATCAAGTGGAATAGTTGATACCTATCCAATTCATGTTATCGGAATTTTAAATGAGAGACCCTTCGGTCCTTGTATTGATACCACGGTGAGTCTGCAGAAAGTGGAGGATGC
The DNA here is from genome assembly GCA_025060625.1 of Thermodesulfovibrio sp. Taxonomy (GTDB): domain Bacteria; phylum Nitrospirota; class Thermodesulfovibrionia; order Thermodesulfovibrionales; family Thermodesulfovibrionaceae; genus Thermodesulfovibrio. The sequence continues at coordinate 5,613 of JANXBR010000023.1, read as the reverse complement.
TCTTAAATGGTTTATCAATCACCGAGAAAAGTAGTTGTAGAAGTTTTAAAAACTGTAATTGAAAAAAGAAAACCCTTAAAATTTGTTCTTACTGAAAAAGTTCTTTCAATGTTTGATAAATCTGATAGAGCTTTTCTGCTGGAAGTGGTTTATGGTGTATTGAGAAATCTTTATTATATAGACTGGCTACTTGATGGATTTTATAAAAACAGAGAAAAACTCTCTATTTATACAATAAATAACCTAAGGGCTGCCATTTATCAATTAATTTTTATGCATATACCAGGCTATGCAGTAACAAATGAAGCAGTAAATATTGAAAAATCTTTAAATGGAAAACCAAAGGTTGTGAATGCCATATTGAGAAACTTTTTAAGAAAATATCAGGGCAATGAATTATTGCTCTTAACTGAATCCATGCAAACTGATAATAAAAACCTCTCTATTTTATATTCCCATCCAGAATGGCTTATTAAAAGATGGCATAAAAGATTTAATTTAGATGAGCTTAAGGCTTTTCTTAAGGCAAACAATGAAAAACCTCCCTTTACGATCGCTGTAAAACCTGAAGAAAGGCAGATGGTAGCAGAGTATTTCATTGAAAGAGGATTTAAGGTTAGTTTTTCAAAACATGTTACTTCTGGTTTAATAATTGAAGGACAGGGATATGACATAAGAAAAACTTTGAAAGAGGCAACTTTTTTCTGGATTGTTCAGGATGAAGCTTCCCAGCTTGTATGTTTTCTATTAGAACCTTTTGAAGGTGCCCGTGTTCTTGATGCCTGTGCAAGTCCTGGTGGAAAGACACTTTTGACTGCGGCTTTAATTAAAAAGGGTAAAATTTTTTGTGTGGAATATAACAGAATAAGATTAAAAATTTTAAAGGAAAATTTGGATAGAGTTAAAAGGTTTTTACCCCATGTGCAGATAGAGATAATATTAGAAGATATTTGTAAAGTTAACTTTAAGGATCATTTAGGCATAGATGAATTTGATAGAATTATTCTTGATGCACCCTGTTCTTCAACTGGAGTTATAAGAAGAAATCCTGATATAAGATACAGAGTAAGTGAACAAGAAATTAAAAGACTTTCAAAAAATCAAAGAGTCATGCTTGATAGAGTTTCACAATTTTTAGTTAAAAAGGGTATCCTTGTTTATTCAGTATGTTCAACTGAACCTGAAGAAGGAGAGGAAGTAATTGAAAGCTTTTTACAGAAACATGATGAATTTAGTAGTATAGAAAAGTTACGGACCTATCCACACATAGATGGAATGGACGGATTTTTCATGGCCAAACTTTTAAGGATTAAATGAATAAAATTTTATACATAGCAGGAGCCATACTGGGTGGTTTTTTAGCTGGCTATCTTTTTTTAACCCTTTTTATTTCAAGTGGGACAATAGAGGTTCCTGATTTAAGGGGAAAAGATATTGTTCAAGCCAATCACATACTCAAAGAAAAGGGACTATATATAAGAATTGATGGAGAAGAATACTCCGATACACCTAAGGGAACAGTTTCAAGACAGTCTCTCCCAGCAGGAACAAAAGTTAAGAAAGGCAGAGAAGTTGGAGTAATAATCAGCAAAGGATTAAAGTTTACCTTCTTTCCTGATTTAAGAGGACTTCCCTATGAAGAGGCTGAGAAAATTTTAAATGAAAAAGGCATTCCTATAGAAAAAGTTATTAGGATTTATTCAAATAAATACCCTGAAAACATAGTTATTGCTCAGTCACCTGAGCCACAACAGGGGGGAAAGGCTATAAAATTAATTGTTAGCCTTGGAGAAAGGGAGGAAGAAAAGTGACACTCATAGCACCATCAATACTTTCTGCTGATTTTGGAAGGCTTGCAGAGGAAATTAAACTTGCAGAACAAGCAGGTGCAGACATGATTCATATTGATGTTATGGATGGAATTTTTGTTCCAAACATAACAGTGGGACCCTTAGTAGTGAATGCAGTAAAAAAAACAACAACTCTTCCTCTTGATGTTCATTTAATGATTGTAAACCCTGAAAAATACATTGAAGATTTTGTTAAAGCAGGTGCAGATATTCTTACAGTTCATGTGGAATCATGTACACATCTACACAAAATAGTATGGCAAATAAAAGAACATGGTATCCGAGCAGGTGTTTCACTAAATCCGGCAACTTCCATAAACGCAATTGAAGAGATTATTAATGATGTTGACTTAATCTTAGTAATGTCTGTTAATCCGGGATTTGGTGGGCAAAAGTTTATTCCATCTTCAATTGACAAAATAAAAAGAATAAAAAAAATGATTCTTTCAAGAGAAATTTCAACGCTTATTGAAGTAGATGGAGGAGTTAAACTTGAAAATGCAAAAAAAATTGTTCATGCTGGTGCAGATATTCTGGTCATGGGCTCAGAATTTTTCGGACAAAAAGATTATAAAATATTCATGGAAAAACTAAGAAGACAGTTATATGAAAATTGAGAAAATAGCAGAGAAAGCAGAGCAGTTAAGACTGAAGGGTTATTTCAGAGAGTCTCTCAAACTTTGGAAGAAAATTTATAAAAAAGCAGTTAAAAATCATGATACTACAATGATAGTTGATTGTCTTATAGTGCTTGGAGACCTTAACAGAATACTTGGAGATTTTAAAAATGCTGAGTTTCATTATAGTGAAGCAATAGAACTGTCAGATGCTTTAAATAATAAAATCGCTAAGGCAGATGCCTTAACAGGATTTGCTCTTTCAAAGAAAGCAACAGGTCAGTGGAGAGAGGCTTTAAAACTTATTAGAAAGGCAAGAAAAATTTATGAAAATAATAAAGACAAAAAAGGCATAGCATTTACATTCTGGGCTGAAGGAGCTATATGGAGATTTGGAGGAAGAATAGAAAAATCATTACAGAATTTTCATAAATCCCTGACATTATTTAGAAAACTTAAAGAAAATCAGAGTCTTGGATATGTTTACTGTGGACTTGGTGGAAGTTCAAGAATTTATGGTAATTATGAAAACTCAATGAGATATTACAGAATGGCAAACAAAATATTTAATAATACAGGAGATAGATTTGGCATAGCATACTCGTACTGTGGAATTGGTAATGCATATAGAATGATGAATGATATAGAAAATGCTGAAAATAACTTTAAAATTGCAATAAAAATTTATAATAACATCGGAGATATTGTAAGTTCATCCTATACCTTATGGAGCATGGCAATGTTAGATATTTTAAGAAAAAAATATACAGAAGCCTTACGATATATTAAAAATGCTGAGAAAAATTTTAAAAAATGTAATGATCCCAGAGGCTTTATATACTGTAAACTTCAGAGAGGAATGATTCATTATATGAAGAGAAGGAAAAATCTTGCTAATAAATACTTTTATGAGGCTTTGTATGAAGCTAAAAAATATGATTTTGCTCTTGAAAAAAGATATGCACAAAACTTTATCAAAGGTAATTACACTCTACCTTATAATATTCCATAGAGTATAATTGATGATGGTGAATGCAAAAATAATAACATTACCCAATATACTGACTTCCCTCCGTATATTTCTTGTTCCATTTTTTCTCATGGCAATGAATTCAAAGGATTATTCTCTTGCATTGAAAATCGTTGTTATAGCAGGAATAACAGATATTCTCGATGGAGTTATTGCAAGAAAGTTTGGTCAGATATCAAAGCTAGGAGTTTTTCTTGATCCATTGGCTGACAAGCTTTTTCTTTTAAGTATCATGGTAACTTTTTATATTAATGAATTTGTTCCAAGATGGTTTATCTCTGTTGTTTTTATAAGAGATGTTATCGTGGCTGTTGGATGGCTTGAAATGTATTTAAGAAAAAAGAAGATAACCACTCCAACTTTGCTTGGTAAAATAAGTAATGCCTCACAGGTAATTATTTTTGGTTATATTCTTCTTTCAATAAACTATCCTATACCTTCTATGTCTTATTTTGGATATTATCTGGTAAGTTTTCTTTCTATAACTTCACTTCTTCAATATATGCTTATAAGACTAAAAAATGAAAAACAAAGGTATTAAAATTGAATACATTCTGCCTAAGAGTCCTGCTCATAGAGCAGGAATACAAGCAGGAGATAAAATAATTTCCATTAACAGTCATCATGTAAAAGATGTTCTTGATTTAATGTTTTATGGAGAGGAGGAATTTCTTAAAATTGTTGTTGAAAGAGATGGAAGAAAATTAAGTTTTAGTATAAAGAGAGATGAAAAACCCTTAGGAATTGAAGTAGAACCTTTTAGAATAAAAAGATGTGTAAATAAATGCCTATTTTGTTTTGTTGAGCAACTTCCGAAAGGTTTAAGAAAATCTTTGTATGTTAAGGACGAAGACTACAGGGCGAGCTTTCTTTATGGAAACTATATTACCTTGACCAATCTTACAGAAAAAGACTATGAAAGAATAAAAAAATTTAGACTAAGTCCTCTTTATATATCTGTTCATGCTACAGACCCAGAGATAAGGAATAGTCTTTTAGGAAATTATGAAGCTCCACCAATTATGCTTGAACTTAAAAAACTTGCTAAAACAAAAATAAGAATGCATACTCAGATAGTACTTTGTCCAGGTATAAATGATGGCACAGTACTTGAAAAAACCATTATTGATCTTTACAAGCTTTATCCTTATGTATCTTCAATCGCTATTGTTCCAGTAGGACTTACAAAGTATCACAAAAATGGACTCATGGCTGTAACAAAAAGCAAGGCAGAGGAAGTGATTAAAATAATTGAGATATTTCAGAAGAGATTCAGAAAAAAACATGGAGCAAGTTTCGTTTATCTTGCCGATGAGTTTTACATCAAAGCTGAAAAACAGTTTCCTTCTTTGAGTGTTTATGATGAGCTTCCTCAGATTGAAAATGGAGTCGGAATGGTTCCTTTATTTATGAGTAAAGCAATTAAAATAAAAATTCCCTCAGTGAGATTGAAAAAAAGAGTTGTGACTTTCACAGGGACTTCTTTTTATCCCTATCTTACTCAATTTATTGAAAGGTTGAAGAAAAAAACCCTTCCTATTGATGTTTATCCTATAAAAAATAATCTATTCGGTGAAACAGTTTCAGTAACAGGACTTCTATGCGGCGAAGACATAATTAAAGGCTTAGCATCCTATGTTGAGCCAGGAGATTTCCTTATTATCCCTGATGTTACAATGAGAGACTCTGAAGATATGTTTATTGATAGTTTAACAATGAGTGATATTGAAAAAATTTTACAGGTTAAAACTATAAAAATAACTCCAGAGCCAGAATCTTTGCTGAAGGCGGTCTGCAAATTGACTTAGTATCGGCTAAAATTTTAACATTCATAATATGAGCATTTCAGAGTTTGTTCATCTTCATATCCACACAGAGTATAGCTTACTTGATGGTGCAATAAAAATTGATGAATTAGTTGAACAGGCAAAAAGATATAACATGCCTGCGGTGGCAATAACTGATCATGGAAATCTCTTTGGAGTTGTAGAGTTTTTCAAAAAAGCCACTAAAGCAGGGATAAAACCTATTGTAGGCTGTGAAGTCTATGTAGCTCCCCAAAGTCGTTTTGATAAAACAAAGATAAACAAAGACCCAGGAATGCCTGAGGAGGCGT
>JANXBR010000022.1 GCA_025060625.1 Thermodesulfovibrio sp. | reverse complement strand
TTTACTGATGCAGGATGAATTAGTAATCCTGCTTTAACTCCATAAAATCTCTTAGGTAGAGTATTTTCAAATCTATCTATTCCTGAGTTGACCATTTTATTTTGAACAGTAAGGAAGATATCCTGTTGTCAAAGGTTTTTGAATCACTCCATCTAAACTTATAAGATATATCTCCTTTTTACCTCTCCTGTCTGACATTATTGTTAAAAAATGACCATCAGGACAAAAGGAAGGCTGTTCATTATTTCCTTCCTTTGTTATCTGTGTTTGTGTACTGGATGACATATCAAGGAGATAAATCTGAAACCCTCCTGTGCGAGAGGAAAAGGCAATTTTATTGTTTTCAGGGTTTATTGCAGGTTCGGTATTATAGTTGCCCTGAAAAGTTATTCTTCTTGGTGAAGTTCCAGGGCTAAGATAATAAATCTGGGGAGAACCTGAACGATTTGAGACAAAGAATATTCCTGATGGTGACCATCTTGGAGAAGAATCAATCCAAAAGGAGGAGGAGACTATCCTTTTATTACCCATTAGGTCTGATATGATAATTTCAGAAGAATCACCAGAATTTTCTAAATATAAAAATTTTGATTCATTTATTAAATCTCCAAGCTGAAGAAGAGCTTTACTTTTAATTATTTCTTTGTTAATTTTGTTTGAGATATCATAAACCTCTATTTGCCAGAGTCTTCCATGCAGGGAGGAATAAAAAATTTTATTTCCCTTTAATAGCGCCCTTGAAATTATCTGTCTTCTAATTCCTGTATCATAAATATTTTTTCCATTCCAGTTGCTTATAAAAATACCCATTGAGTTGGAAAATTTTCTAATAAATACAAAGCGATTTAAAAAGGGAGCTCTTTTCCCAGTTAAAAAGTTATATATATCAGAAGAAATAACTGTTCCAGTATATTCATTGTCATTCAGGGGATATTCCCTTGTAAAAATCGGTGATGTTGAAGTAACTGTAAATAATTGAATTAAAATTTTATTTAAGCTTTCTACCCTTACAACTATTTCAACATCAGAAGCCTTCCATAGAGAGGGATCAAATTTTTCACCTTTGTATGGAAAGGGACCATAAACTCTGAAATACTCTGTAAACTCAAGATTTTCCTTTATTGTGTTGTATATAACAGGAATTTTTTCAAATCCTTCCATTGCAAGAGTAAGTTTTTTTATACCTGGCTGGTTTATATCAAGATATAATTTTTCTGCAAATACTGAATTAATGAATGCTATTAAAGAGACAAAATTGAAAGCTAAAATCCATATAATCTTCATAATCTTCATGGTTTAAACCTCAAACCAACCAAAACTTCAGCCTTTGGTGGAGGAAGGGGTGATGAGTTTCTTAGAGCTCTTATTACTGAGGAATCAAACAATGTATTTCCTGAGCTTTTTTCAAATCCTTCTATAACAATTTGTCCATTTGGAAGAATTCTGATTGAAATAACTGCTTCAAGATTTTTGGGAACAGTCTCAGGAATGTTCCATTGATTCCTTATTAAACCTGAAATTACAGCTAAATAACTTGGAGAAACTACTTCACCTTTAATGTTTTGTTGTCCTTTAAATTCAATAGAGCCTGCTTGAGTTTTTTCAAGAATTTTTCTCTTAGCTCTAAGAGCATCAAGTCTTTCTCTTAAGAGTTGTTCCTCCTGTCTTGTTATTTTTGATGCTTTAGGATTTGATTTTTCCTCTATTTTTTTTTGTCTTTCTGGAAAAGTGGTCTCTTGGGTTTTTTGCTCCTTAGTTGATGAATCTAAGGTATTAGTTGTTTCTTGAATTAAAGTTACATAGGTAAGATTTTTCAAATCCTTAACTGTATTTCTTACACTAAATATTAATAGTAAAATAAATAATCCGTGAAAGAAAATTGATAAAAACAAAGAAGAATAAATCTTACCTGTCATTGAGTTTCTTTTGGTTCTGTTACCATTCCTATTTTTTCTATACCAGAGGCTTTAATCTCTCCCATAACCTCAGCTACGAGTCCGTATGGGACATCTTTATCGGCTTTTAAAAGTACGGCAGTATTAGTTTCTTTATATGTGGAAAGTAATCCAGGTAGTTCATCTTTATGGATTATCTTATCATTTAAAAATATCTTTCCTTCTTTGGTGATTACAATATTGATTTTTTCAGATTCCTCCAAACTTTTTCCTTTTGCCTTCGGAAGATTAACATCAATACCTTGCTTTAATAGAGGCGCAGTAATCATAAATATAATAAGTAAAACAAGCATTACATCAACTAAGGGTGTAACATTAATGTCTGCTATGGATGACCTTCTACGGGGAGTTAATCCTGCCATGGGTACTTTAAAAGCGTTTCGGAGAAGTCTTCTACTTCATTAATCATCTTATTTGCCTGAGATGTAAAGTAATTGTAAGCAATTACAGCTGGTATGGCTGCAAAAAGTCCAGCAGCAGTAGTAATTAATGCCTCTGCAATCCCTGGTGCAACAGTGGCAATTGAAGCAGAACCCTTTATTCCTATGCTTCTGAAGGCATCCATAATTCCCCATACAGTTCCAAAAAGTCCTATAAATGGCGTTGTTGAACCAGTCGTTGCAAGAAAGCTTAAATAGCTTTCAATTTTATTTACTTCATCGGAGGAATATTTTTTAACTATAGCATCAAGATTAACAGTATTTTTTCCTCTTATTTCGGCAAAGACAGATTTATATAGAGATGCTATAGGACTTATCTCAAATCTTTTAGCCAATGAGAAAAGCTCCTTTGAACCAGATGAATTAATAAAAGCTTCAAAAAATTGTTGATTTTGTCTTTTAATATTTTTGAATACTTTCCATTTATAAAATATAACGGCCCAAGAAAATATGGAGAACAGGAGAAGTATGAGCAAGACAGATTTTGCAACTATTCCAGTTTGTTTTATAAGGTCTATTACAGTTGGTTCCATAAACAAAATATTAGAACATTCAAACTACAAAAGTCAAACTTAAAAGTATATTATTCAGAGTCAGTCTAAAGCAATAATTTTAATAATTGTCAGATGAGTTATAATATAAAAATTATAGAATAAATCAACTTGGAGGGTTACTGATGCATATAGCAGTAATAGGTACGGGATATGTAGGACTTGTCACAGGTGCGTGTTTTGCTGAATTTGGAGTTTTTGTAACCTGTGTTGATAAAGATCAAGAAAAAATAAAGAAACTTAAAAAAGGGATAATTCCTTTTTTTGAACCAGGGCTTGAAGATATTGTAAAGAGAAATTTGAAGGAAAACAGGTTAAAATTTACTACCAGCATTGAACAGGCGGTTAATGAGTCTCTTGTAATATTTATTGCCGTGGGAACACCACCAAGAGGTGATGGTTCAGCAAATCTTGAATACGTGGAAGAGGTTGCAAAAGCAATAGCAAAAAATATTAGAAGTTATAAAGTTATTGTTACAAAAAGCACTGTCCCTGTTGGAACAGGTTCAATGATAAAGGAAATAATCAAAAAAAATCTTGAAAAAAAGGTTGAGTTTGATATTGTCTCCAATCCTGAATTTTTGAGAGAAGGTTCAGCTGTTGAGGACTTTATGAGACCAAATAGAGTTGTTATAGGAGCTCAAAGTGACCAAGCAATTGCAATCATGAAAGACCTTTATAGACCTTTATATTTACTTGAAACTCCCTTTGTAATTACCGATATTCAAACAGCTGAATTAATTAAATATGCTACCAACAGTTTTCTTGCTACTAAAATATCATTTATAAATGAGATATCAGCTCTTTGCGAAGCGGTTGGAGCAGATGTAAATGTTGTTGCAAAAGCTATGGGACTTGATGGCAGAATAGGTCCAAAGTTTCTTCATGCAGGAATAGGTTTTGGTGGTTCATGTTTTCCCAAGGATACATTGGCACTTGTAAAGATGGCTGAGGAAAAGGGTGTAGAACTTAGTATTGTAAAGGCCGCAATTGATGCAAACCAGAGACAGAGACAAAGATTAACTAAAAAAATATTAGATGCATTTAATGATAATCTTGAGGGTAAGATTATAGGGATACTTGGTTTATCATTTAAACCCAACACCGATGATATTAGAGAGGCTCCATCATTATATCTAATTCAAACTCTTAAAAATAAAAAGGCAACACTTAAAGTTTATGATCCAGCAGCCATGGAAAACACTAAAAATATATTCCCTGATATTACCTACTGTTCAGATCCTTACTCTGTTGCAAAAAATGCCGATGCATTAGTTATTGTTACTGAATGGAATCAATTTAGAAACTTAGATATAGAAAAGATAAAAAATATTATGAGAGGCAATCTTTTATTTGATTTCAGAAATGTCTATGAACCAGAACGCATGAGAAAACTTGGATTTAGATATATTAGTGTGGGTAGGACTTAAGGGTGACTCTTAATTATTTCTTGAAAACAGGGATGATTTCTTATAGCATCATAAGTTTTTGATGTTTTTAAATATTTCCAGTTATTATAACCCTTTGCGATCGCTTTTTTTAGCCATTTACAGGCTTCCTCAGGCATTCCCTTAACAGCAAAAAGCTCAGCCATACTATTTAACGCATATATGTTATTAGGATTAAGCTCTAATGATTTTCTTATGTCTTTTTCAGCTTCTTCAATTTTACCCATTAATAAATAGGTAAATCCTCTGTTGTTGTAAGGCATTCCATTGTTCGGTTTTAATTCAATAGCTTTATTATAATCATCAATAGCTAATTCGTAAAGTCCTAAAACAGAATAAACAATTCCACGATTATTGTACGCAAGAAAGTATTCAGGATTTAATTCAATAGCTTTAGTATAATCCTTAATTGCAAGATGATAAAGTTTTTTCCTGTAGTATGCATTTCCTCTTTCTTTATAGGCTTGATAATTTTTTGGTTCTTTTTCAATGAGTTTCGTATATTTAGAAATAGCAATATCGTGTTTTTTTCTTTTGATAAATTTTAATTTTTTGTTTGCTTGTTGAGGCATATTTAAATTTTAGTTAGTTTTATATTGTTATTTCAATAATAAGTTAACCTATCCAGATAGTTTTTTTAAAATCAAATATTCCTTCAATGTAATTATTTGTTGTGCCTCTATAACCAACTTTTAAACTGTCTTCAAGATTGTAATACTTAAGACAGGTACCACATGTGAATATCTCGGTTCCCAGTTGTTCAATTTTTTTAAGAATTGATACAAACTCTTCATCTATTGTAGATAGTTTAACCGCTGTATTCATTAAAAAAATGATCTTTGGTAATTGTCTGTTTAATAACATTGTCTCAAAAAAAGCCTTCATAAGAATTCTTCCAAGAGATTCATCTTTTCCTATGATATCTGATGTTATTATAAGTATTAAATCTTTTTCAGTGTCTTTTTCAGCCATATTACTAATCTGACAGCTAAAACCTTTCACAATTTTTATTTTCCAGTAGTTTTCTTGTTTTATAACTTCATAAAAATATCCAAATTTTCTTGCATATTTTTTTAGATTTTCTAAAGAAGCCTCATTGTCAACAATTACTATAATTATTCCCTCATTTATCTGTGAGAGTGCACTCTCTGCTAATATTATGGGTTTAGGGCATTCAAGTCCTCTTGCATCTATTTCCACATATCCTCCATCAAAAGTTTATTTAATCTAATTATAACAAAAAAAAGTTATTTTGATATTAATTATTATTATTTTTTAAATCCATCTAAATTTTTGTATAATCATTTACATGAGCGAAATAAAAGATATGATTGTGAATATAATTGAAAGCATTGAATCTAAGGAAGAGAATCTTATTATCTATTCTAAACCTTCCCAAATAAAGGAAGTTGTTAGAATGCTCGTCATGCAAGGTGCGAGATTCGTTCATCTTACAGCTATTGATTATATAAGTCAAAAAAATCAAATCGAACTTAATTATTTTTTCTCACTCATTGATGACAAAATGAATGTTATCTTAAAAATCCCTCTTGAAAAGTCAGAACTTTCAATACAATCAATCTCAGAAGAGATTCCAGCAGTTATATGGGCTGAGAGAGAATGTAATGACCTTTTTGGTATAAATTTTGAAGGTCATCCTGATCCAAGAAGACTTGTTTTACCAGATGATTGGCCCCAAGGAGTCCATCCTTTAAGAAAGGATTTTCCTTATAATAGCAAGCCACCAGAGTCAAAACAACCTCCACCACTCAAAAAACCTGAAGAAGGTAAAACAGTGATTCCAATCGGTCCATTTTATCCATCACTTGAAGAACCAGCATATTTTAGACTAATTGTTGACGGTGAGGAGATTGTGGACTTTGACTATAGAGGATTTTATGTTCATAGAGGAATTGAAAAACTTGCTGAGAGTGCTCTCAATTATCAACAGATCCCATTTTTAGCAGAGCGAATTTGTGGTATCTGTGGATTTGTACATTCTTGTGCCTATTGTCAGGCAGTTGAAAAAGCAGGAAGTATAGAAATACCTTTAAGAGCAAAATTTATAAGAAGCCTATTTCTTGAACTTGAAAGACTACATAGTCATCTATTGTGGATAGGACTGGCAGCTCATATTGTTGGTTTTGATACACTTTTTATGCAGGCATGGAGAATTCGTGAGCCAGTAATGTATATTTGTGAGATTATTACAGGAAACAGAAAAACCTATGGAATAAATATTGTTGGAGGAGTAACTGTAGACATTCATGAACAGCACCTAAGGGACATAGAAAAAATAATATCTCAGATTGAAAAGGAGGTAAGAGAACTCAGAGAGATTATTCTTGATGATGAAGTAATACAGCTAAGATTTAAGAATGTAGGAATTTTAAAAAATGAGGATGCAAAAAAATATTGTGTTGGTGGTCCTGTGGCAAGAGCTTCAGGAATAAACATTGACATGAGAATTAACTTTCCCTATGCTGCTTATCCCATGCTAAATCTGAGGATTCCTGTAACTAAATCAGAAGATGTATGGGCAAGAACCATAGTTAGACTTGAGGAGATTTTTATATCAATAAATATCATAAGACAGATTCTTGAAAATATTCCAAAGGGACCAACATCTATTAAAATTTCTAAAATAGAGCCATGGAAAGAAGCCATCTCGTACATTGAAGCTCCACGAGGACAACTCCTTCACTATGTCATGACTGGACCTGAGGGAAGACCTTACCGATGGAGTGTAAGAGCTCCTTCTTATCAGAACTATCAAGCTCTATCAGTTATGCTTAAAGGAGCTTCTATTGCCGATGCTCCTTTAATTATCGGAAGCATTGATCCATGTTTTTCCTGTACTGAAAGATATGAGATTGTTGATTTAAACAAAAAACATATAAAAATTTATACCACAGAGGAATTAAAATGTTTAAAAGCAAGATAAAAGCACTCTTACTTTCGTCAAGACATAAAAAAATAACAAGACCATATCCATTTGTTCCTGTCTCTCCACCAGAAAATTTAAGAGGAAGGCTTGTAGTTGATCCTAATAAATGTATAGGATGTAGCAATTGTGTAAGAACATGTCCTTCAAGATTAATAGCTATTGAAAACTATGATGATGAAAAGATAGTTATGTTTTCCTCAGGTAGATGCATATATTGTGGAAGATGTGCTGCTGCCTGTCCTGAAAAAGCAATTCGTATTACCCATGAATATGAGCTTGCTACCGATAACAAAAAGGATCTTGATATTGTAATTAAGATAAAAATGGTGAAGTGTATATTTTGTGGAAAGGCGTTTACTTCACTGAATATGTTAAATAAACAAATAGAAAGACTTCAGGATAAGAGCGAATCACAGATAAACAAATTAAAAATATGTGCAGAATGTAAAAGAAAAGGAAACTCTTAAGGAGTGACTATGGATTTCCTAATATTAACATTGATAGCTCCATTTGCGGGAGCACTATTTGCTTATATATTCAAAAATAAAGCAGGCGTTTTAGCTTGTGTGTTTTCTCTAATCACCTTTTTATTTGCTTCTTTAAACTTTTTAGAAAATTATTTTTCAGAAGTAAGAATCTTTTATAACTATTCACTCTTTAAGTGGTTAAATATTGAGACAAGCTTTGGTCTGATATGGGATCCACTATCTTCAATTTTGCTCATTCTAATAGTTGTAATTGGCTTTTTCGTAGTTTTGTATTCTGCAGGATATATGTCTCCTTTAAATGTTGATCATCCCTTTTATAAGCCCTATGGAAAATACTATCTTTTACTACTTCTTTTTATTGGAGCAATGGTGGGATTAGTTACTTCAGCCAATTTTTTACAGTTATTCTTCTTCTGGGAGATTACAACTCTATGTTCTTGGGGATTGATCTCCTATACAAAAGATAAAAAAGCTGTTTTTTCTGGATTAAAAGCCTTTATAATGACTCATCTTGGAGGAATCTGTTTTTTAATTGCTCTTTCATTAATGTATTATGAGGCAGGCTCCTTTGATTTTTCAGTAATTAGTTCCCTATCAAATAAGTTTATTGTTGTTATCCTATTGTTTTTCGCAGCATCCGCAAAATCTGCTCAGATACCTCTTTTTACCTGGCTTCCCGATGCAATGGTTGCTCCAACACCTGTAAGTGCCTATCTTCATGCAGCAGCAATGGTTAAAGCAGGAGTATATCTGATGGCAAGAATTTATATTTCCAATGCTTCCATAGCAGAGAGTGAGGCTTTTATCATAGGATTAATTGCCATTTCAACAATGCTTATTTCAGTGGTTTTATACTATTTTCAGGATGATTTAAAGAAACTACTTGCCTATTCAACAATAGGGCATTTAGGGTATATCTTATTTGGAGTCTCTCTCGGAGTTTATGGTTCAAAAACAGGTGGAATGGGAGGTATTTTTCATATTATAAATCACGGATTTGCGAAGGGACTACTTTTTCTCTCTGTTGGTGCGATTGCTTATGCAACAGGTTCAAAAAGTATCAGAGAACTTCAGGGAGTTTCAAAAAGATTTCCTCTTTTAACAGCCTCATTTCTGACTGGAATGTTTGCAATAATTGGAGTTCCACCTTTTTCAGGATTTTGGAGTAAATTTATGATTTTTGCTGGAGCATTTGAGATTAAAAGTTTAACCCCTAATATTTTTGGTTTTCTTGCTATTTTAGAAAGCATTCTTGCCTTTTGTTGGTATATTTTCGTTGGACATAAAGTTTTTTTTGGAAAGGCTTCAGAGAGAGTATTGAATGCCAGTAATGAGATTCCTTTATCCATGAGCCTTAGTTTAATATCTCTTTTGATTCTTACTATGCTATCTCCATTAATCGGATATCCCTTTATTAAAGCTTTATCGGGAGGATACTAAATGCAGTATCTCTATATCTCCATTTTGATTTTATTATCTGCAACTTTTTTAACCTCCTTTATTAGAAATAAGAATTTTTCTGGATTTTTAACTGCTCTTTCCAGTTCTATTTCTTCATACTATATTTTTGTTCTTTCACTGGAAATAATATTTGAAAATAAGATCATTGAAGGTAAAATTTTTTCACTTAAACCTCTGTTAAATTCATCTCTTTTCATAAGTATTGATCCACTATCTGCTTTGTTTCTTTTAATAATATCCCTTGTTTCTTTTTGTGTATCTCTATTTTCATGGAAGTATTTTAGTGTATATAAAAAAGAATCACCTATAAGATTTTATCCATTTTTAATCATACTTTTTATCGCTTCTATTGGAGTTGTATCAGTAAAAGATTTGCTCTTTTTCATAGTCTTCTGGGAGTTGATGACACTGAGTTCATGGTTTCTTGTTGTTTTTGACAGAGAGAAAAAATCAGCTATTAAAGGAGGACTTCAATATTTTATTACAACCCATGTAACTACTGCATTTTTAATTGTTGCCTCTGTTATATTGTATTCTTACAGTAATGACTTTTCCTTCGTAGAGATAAATAGGAGTTTTTCATCAATAATAGTTAATCAACCCTATCTTTCTCACTTTATCATATTCTGTATTTTTATTGCCTTTGTTACAAAGGCTGGAGTTCTTCCCTTTGGATTCTGGTTGCCAAATGCATATCCTCAATCGCCATCATCAGCATCTTCTTTCTTCGGTGGAGTAATGTCAAAACTCGCTGTTTATGCTCTTTTTAGATTTTTCTGTTCTGTAATTCCTGTCTCCTTTCATACTCAAATCTGGGGATTTGTAATTGCAGTTTTCGGAGTTTTTTCAATCTTCATAGGAACTATAGCAGCATTAACGCAAGATGAAGCAAAGAGACTTATGTCGTTTCATGCTATTGGACAGGTTGGATATATGTTTCTGGGAATAGGAGTTGGACTTTATTTTATAAATGTCAATACTTATCTTGCTGCTATCTCCTTGGTTGCGGGATTGTTTCATGTTTTTAACAACTCCATTTATAAGAGCCTTCTATTTCTCAATGCAGGTTCTATTTTCTATAAAACAGAAACTACTGATTTAAATAAGGTTTCAGGATTGATAAAAGTAATGCCTATTACAGCAATTACTGCTTTGATTGGTTCTCTATCCATAGCTGGTGTGCCTCCTTTCAATGGTTTTATATCAAAACTACTTATTTTTGAATCATCCATATGGTCAGCAAAGGAGACTGGAGTATTTTTCCTTATAAGAGGCACTTTCATAGTGTTTGGAATAATCTCTGTCTTTATATCTGCTGTAACTTTGGCATCATTTCTTAAATTTGTGAATTCTGCCTTTATGGGAAAGCTTTATGGTACTGTTGATAATAAAAAAAATCTACCATGGAGTATGGTTTTACCTGAGATAATACTGTCCTTTATCTGTCTTTTTACTGGTCTATTTCCTTATATTCCATTAAAGATTATTTATTCGGCAACAGTTTCATCCTTTAATTCATTACCAGCTTTTTCATCGGTTTTTGATGTAAGTGTTGCTGGAGTTGGTATTAGTTTTATTGAAAATTACTCACAAGGTGCCTGGTTTCCAATTCTTATCATGATTCCTTTGTTAGTGCTCTGTATTCTAATATTCTCCTTTGAAAAATATGCTCAAGCTAATAAAAGAGATGTTGAAACATGGTATGGTGGAAAAGAACATGCACCTGAAGAGGTAACCTATAGAGGACACAGTTTTTATCAGCCCTTTAAAGACCTTGTAAGCTTTAGAATAGGAAAGATTCAGTTTAAAGGATTTTATCCAGTTGGATTTCCTAAAATTAGGTTTTCACTGCCAAATAGTTTTTTAAAGATTCTTTATGTTGATGAATGGCTTTATTATCCTTTTATGAATAAAGTTGTAAAAGTTTTTGAATTTACTGGAAATATTTATAGTTTGATAATCAGAAAATATATAGCATGGCTAATATTCGGTAGTATTGCGGTATTTTTAATACTGGTTTTCTTTTCAGGAGGAGGATTATGAATTCTGAATTTATAGTTTTCTCTTCTATTGTGAATATATTTATTGTTTTGCTTTTATCCCCCTTTTTTGACGGTTTCACAAGAAAAGTTCGAGCTCTTATACAAAGCAGGGTAGGTCCTCCTCCACTTCAGTCTTACTATGATCTATTAAAGTTAATGGGAAAGGAGGATTTAAAATCTACCATAAATCCATTATTCAGGCTTTCACCCTATCTTTCTGTGGTCAGTATAGGTATGGCTTCCCTGCTAATTCCGATAACAAATTTGACGCCGCCACTAAATTTTTGGGGTGACATATTTCTGTTTATTTATATAATCACAGTGGTAGGAATAGCGATAATTATAACAGCTTCTGCTTCTGAAAATCCCTTTGCCTACATTGGTGCCTCAAGAAAAATGATGCTTCATCTATCAGTGGAACCAATTCTTGCAGTGGCTCTTATAACAGGAGCAATAAATGCAGGTTCTTTCAAGATTGGAGATATAGTCTCATGGTACTATTCAAATGGTCCAAATGTTTCAATGCTTCTGTCAACAGTTTGTGTATTTCTCTCACTTCAGGCATTGATTGGTAAGATTCCTTTTGATATATCTGAAGCTGAACAGGAGATTGCAGAGGGTGTTTTAATAGAATTAAGCGGACCTAAGTATGCCTGCGTTAAATGGGCAAATATGTCAAGACAGGTTCTCTTCTGTCTTGTTTTCACACAGATTTTCATTCCTTGGCCTTTTTCGGAAAATTCTCTGATTAATTTAATCCTTGCTGTTATAAAAGTTACGGCAATTATCTTTATTAGCACTCTAATAGAGGCTTTAAATCCAAGACTTAGAATTGATCAGGCTTTAAAATATAATCTAACTCTTGCTCTCTTTTCATTAACATCAATATTCTTAGCGTTATTAGGAGTGTAGTTATGGAGATTATCTATATTGCCATTTTATTTTTTAGTTTTCTTGCAGGAGAAGCAAAAAGCCTCAGATTTTCAATTCTAAGCCTCATACCACATTCTCTTCTTATTGTTGTTGTTGTTTTTATCATCGGATATGTAAACCATATTCCTGCTCTTTATTTTATAGCAGTATTGGATTTGGTTGTGAGAGCTATTTTGATGCCTGTTCTTCTACTCAAAGGCTTAAAAAATAGACTTGAAGCAGAGATAAAACCATCAATTTCTCATCCTCTTTCTATAGCACTATCAATAGTTGTTCTATCTATTGGATATCATTTTGTTGAGATTTTCAAATCTTCTTATATTCCCCATGTAATCTCAAGTTTCTCCTGTGGTTTAACACTCTTTGTTTATGGTTTTTATCTATTTATATCCAAACGGGACATGTTAAAGATGATAATAAGCTTTTTCATTATTGAAAATGGTATTCATTTTTTAATAATAAGTATGATTCCAAAAATGCCCAAGTTTATTGAGGTTTCTCTGACCCTTAATTTTATAGTAGCTATTCTCTTTCTTGTTTATTTGACCATAAGACTTAATGAAGTTTTTGTAAGAGAGGAAATTAAAAAACTCAAGGAATCAAACTCTCAAAGGAGTCAACTATGAGCTTTGATTGGTTACCATATCTTTTTAGTTTCTTAGCTCCTCTGTTTTCATCCTTAGTAGTTTTCCTCTTTGGCAAGAAAAAATTCATAAAAGAGTCTATATCAATTATTGCAATTATCTTAGCCATATTTTCTACCTCCTTGTGCTGGAGTTCTTTAACTGTTTCAGATAAAAATAGTTTGTCTATTGGTCAAATATTTTATATAGATGGTCTTAGCTTAATTATGCAATTAATGGTAGAATTTGTTGCCTTAATGGTTATTTTATACTCCTTTCCTTATATTTCCAAAACATATAGACATAGAACAGAGCATTTTCATATTTACTATAGCATAATAATGCTTTCAACAGGCTTTATGAATCTTGCCTTTATTCTAAATAATATTTTCCTGCTTTATATAGCCCTTGAACTAAGCAGCATAATAGCTGTTTATTTAATTGTCTTTAATTTAAATAAAGAATCATTAAAAGCGGGTTTTAAATATATAATTCTTATTAATGTGGGAATCCTCTTCAGTCTTCTTGGTATTGTTTTACTTTTCTATATTGCAGGAGAATTTGTAATGATAAGCAATATTGGAGAAGTTATTAAAAGTTTACCCAGAAATATTGCTTTATTATCGGCATTTTTATTTATTGTTGGTTTCTTTACAAAGGCAGGATTAATCCCATTTCATCTATGGTTACCTGATTCATATTCTGAATCTCCATCATCAGTTACAGTATTTTTAGCTGGTGCTGTGACAAAACTTGGATTTTATGGATTAGCAAGAACGGTTACAGGATTCTCCTTTAACTATGATGAGATAAAAGTTGTTGTCATAACTCTATCTTCTATAAGTATGTTGTTTGGAGCTATTCTTGCCTACAGTCAGAGAGATATTAAGAAAATCATAGCATATGTAAGTATCAGTGAGATGGGATTTATTGCATCAGCTTTGGTCTTAAAAACATATGAAGGAATATTTGGAGGTATCTTTCATCTCATAAATCATACTATTATGAAAGGAGTTTTATTTTTTGCTGTAGGTGCTATAATATACGCCTGTGGAAGTAGAAAAATTGATGAGATAAAGACACTAATATCTAAAATGCCTCCAGTTGCAGTATCATTTTTTATTGGCAGTTTAGCAGTTGGAGGTATGCCACTTTTTGCAAGCTTTTTGAGTTCTATCGCAATATTTTTTGCACTAAATAAAGAGGGCTTTTTATTGAGTTCTATAATTCTGGTTTTTTCAGAATTTTTAAATGTTATCATTCTTCTGAAGACCGCTATGTCAATATTCTGGCAGAAAAATGAAAAACTTGAGAACTCTAAGTTTTCTTTACCTTTCTTAATGGTATTTTGTACTGGATGTTTCGTTATCTGTCTTATAATTTTTGGAATATATCCCGAAATTGTTTATCCATTTATTGATAATGCTACAAAAGGAATTATTAAAATTTTTAACTAAAGGAGGATAGAGGTATAATGTCTTTGCTTAAAAAATTAGCTCAGAAGGCACTTAAAAAATCGGTATGGATATTTCATGTAAATACAGGAGCATGTAATGGATGTGATATAGAACTTCTTGATGTGCTTACTCCTTACTATGACATTGAAAGATTTGGAATGAAGGCCGTAAGTTCACCAAGACATGCCGATGCTCTGGTTATATCAGGACCTGTAACGAGACCTACTGTAGAGTTTGTAAAATCAGTTTACGAAGCAACTCCTGAACCAAAGATAGTTATTGCTCTTGGTTCCTGTGCCACTGAAGGTGGAATCTGGTTTGATAGCTATAATGTATTTGGTGGAGTGGATAAGATAATACCTGTTAATCTATACATACCTGGATGCCCTCCGCGTCCTGAGGCAATTCTTTTTGGAATTGCGCAGGCTTTGGGGATGTCAAAAAAGAAAATAAAGCCTCTTATAGCTGAACAGGTTGGAATTGAATAAATTTTTAAACGAGATTGAAGGAAAAGTTTTAATCGTTGGCATAGGTAATCCTTTAAGAGGTGATGATGCAGTAGGTTCTTATATTGTTAAGAGCTTGACTAAAAGTAATATAAATGCAGTTTTAGTTGATTGCGAGGAACAACCTGAGAGATATATTGAAAAGATAATACATAATGAACCAGATACTATTCTTTTTATTGATGCTTTACATATGAATCAAAAGCCTGGTTCAGTAGCTTTTTTAAAAGAAGACAATTTGCAAAATCACGGCATATCAAGCCATCAAACCAATCTCAAAATGTGCATCAATTATATAAAATCAAAAAGCAAAAGCAAAATATTAATAATTGGTATTCAGCCTGCAAATACAGAGTTTGGTCAAGGAATGAGTGAACAAGTTTTAAATACTGCAGAAATTTTAAAAAATCTATTAATCTCAAGACTCTCTAAAGGCTAAATTTAATCACATTTGACATTTATGTATTTTTTTCTGGCATCATAAAATAAATGGATATATTTGAGAAAATTGCCGAAGAAAAAATCCGCGAAGCTATGGAACAAGGATTATTTGATGATCTTCCAAATAAGGGAAAACCTCTAAAGCTTGAAGATCTGAGTTTTGTTCCTGAAGATTTAAGAATTGCATATAAAATTCTAAAAAATGCAGGATGCATACCACCTGAGATGGAGATAAGAAAAGAAATAATAGATTTAAAAGATCTTCTTAAGACAATAGATGACGATGAAGAAAGAATAAAAAGAATCCGAGAACTTAACTTTAAACTGCTTAAACTTAACATTGGTAAAAAACGTCCATTTTATATTGAAGATTTTCCTGAATATGAAGACAAAATAATTAAAAAATTTATAGGTTAACGGAGAGGGAGGGATTTGAACCCTCGGTGGGGATTACCCACAGCGGTTTTCGAGACCGCCCA
>JANXBR010000021.1 GCA_025060625.1 Thermodesulfovibrio sp. | reverse complement strand
CAACCAAAGGTCCAGCAATACAACCTCTTCCAACCTCATCTATTCCAGCAATTGTAAGATAACCTTGAGAACGAATAGAATCATCAAAAGCAAAAAGACTCATGCTTTTTGGTAGTCTGCTTTTTCCTTAACCTTAGCCTCTTTACCTTTCTTAGTTCTAAGATAATAAAGCTTAGCCCTTCTTACATCTCCTCTTCTTACCACTTCAATTTTATCAATTATAGGGCTATGAAGAGGAAATACACGCTCTACTCCAACTCCAAAAGATATTTTTCTTACTGTAAAGGTTTCTCTTAACCCACCGCCTCTACGAGCAATAACAACTCCCTCAAAAACCTGAATTCTTTCTTTGTCTCCTTCCTTTACTTTTACATGAACCCTTACAGTATCTCCTGGTTTAAAATCTGGAATATCAGTCTTTTTGTATCTTTCTTCTATGGATCTAATGATTAATTGATTCATCGGCATCCTCCAGTATTTTTGTATTTATTTCAGAGCAAAGCTCTTTGAGAACTCTCATGTCCTCTGATGCTAAATTTTTCAATAAATCAGGTCTTCTTATAAGTGTATTCCTTAAAGCTTCCTTTTTCCTCCAGATAGCTATTTTTTTATGATCCCCGCTTAAAAGAACCTCTGGTACTCTAATACCTTCAAATTCCTCAGGTCTTGTGTAATGTGGATAATCCAAAAATCCTTTCATAAAAGAATCCTCTTTTGCTGACAGTTCAGCCCCCAGAGTTCCAGGGATTAATCTTAAAATACTATCTATTATAACTAAAGCTGGCAGTTCTCCACCACTTAAAACATAATCACCGATAGAGATTTCTTCATCAATGAAAGATTTGATCCTCTCATCAATTCCCTCATATCTACCACAGATTAAAAGTAAGGCTTCACCTTTTTCCAAAAACTCCTCTGCAACTTTTTGAGTAAATCTTTTTCCCTGAGGAGAAAGAAGAATCACTCGTCTCAGATTTCCATCACCTTTGATGTATTTTATAGCATTATAAAAAGGTTCTATTTGCATAACCATTCCCGCTCCACCACCATATGGATAGTCATCTACTTTTTTATGTTTATCTAAAGTAAAGTCTCTCGGATTATAAATACTTACTTCAGCAAGTCCTTTTTTTAAAGCTTTTCCAATAATGCCATGTTTAATATAGCATTCAATCACTTCAGGGAATATGGTCAAAACTTCAAATTTCATTATGTATTTGCCAGTGAAAAGAAAAGGGCGTGACAGTCACGCCCTTTATTTAATTCTTTTAAATGGACTATTCTAAGATTTCAAGGACACATCTTTTGCCTACTTTTGTTCCAGCAGCTCCCAAGATTGTCCTCATAGCCCTTGCAGTTTTACCCTGCTTTCCTATAACCTTTCCAAGATCGCTCGGAGCAACTCTGAGTTCATAAACAGTGGTTTTCTCGCCCTCAATCTCAGTAACCTTAACCTCCTCTGGTTTGTCAACCAGTGACTTAGCCATTGTCTCAATAAGTGTCTTCATGCTCATGTTCTAACCTCCGTGCAAAAGAGTAGTAAATACCCAAATGGGTATGTTAAGCAGAAACGCGTTCAATCAACTTCTTAACAGTATCCGAAGGCTGTGCTCCCTTTTGAAGCCAGTAATTAACCCTTTCCATATTTAGGTTAATTTCTGCCGGGTCAGTCTTAGGATTATATGTTCCTACAATCTCAATAAAAGGTCCATTCCTTCGGGCTTTTGCATCAGCAACAACAACTCTGTAGAAAGGCTTCTTTTTTGCTCCCAACCTCATTAGTCTTATTCTAACCAATTTCAACCTCCAAAAAGTATTAATCCTATAACTTTTAAATATATTATATTAGATGGACTAAATGCAACTACTTATACAAAACTTCTGATAAAAAATCATAAATCTCCTCAGCAATTCTCTCAAAATCATATCTTCCTGAAACATCAAACCATTTAATATCTTTTTCTTTTTTAAACCATGTAAATTGTCTTTTTGCATAGTTCTTTGTTCTTTTTTTTATTAGTCTAATTGCTTCATCCATAGGGTATAAATTTGCAATAAAACCTGCTATTTCCTTATATCCAATTGCCTGTAATGCAGGAAGAGGAGATGGAGAAACAGAATTTTTTTTTATTAAGGACAAAACTTTTCTAACCTCTTCAATCAGACCAGAAGAAATCATTTTATCAACCCTTTCTTCAATTATTCTGTATAATTCTTTCCTTTCACGGGTGATTCCAATTTTTATAAAATCATAAGGTAAAGGTTTGGTTAATGTCTCTTGCAATTCACTTATGCGCTTTTTTTCTTTAAAAAATACTTCCAGAGCTCTAAGAATTCTTCTCAAATCAGATGGATAAATTTTATCTGCCTTTGCAGGATCAATTTCTTTTAGAAGATTATAAAGACTGCCAGGCTTATCTCTTTCTTTCTCCAATAATTCTGTTCTCAAATCCCAGTCAGCATCAGGACCTTCAAAAATTCCTTCAGTCATTGCTCTTAGATATAATCCCGTGCCTCCTACAACAAGGGGGATTTTCTTCTTTTTAAATAAATTTTCAATAATTTCACTTGCCATTTCAATATATGCCCCGGTACTGAAATACTCCCAAGGATTAACAATGTCTATCATATGATGAATAACTTCCTTTCTTTGCTGCAAATTTGGTTTTGCTGTTCCAATATCCATATATTTATAAATCTGCATTGAATCAGAACTTATTATTTCAGTATTTAAAAGTTTAGCAAGAGTGATTGAAATATCAGTTTTTCCCACACCTGTAGGACCAAGTAAAATGATAATTCTTTTATTCATCAAATTATTATAATCTACAGAGAATTTTTATAGGACCTTTTTAACTTGAACAGTTAAATAATCCTTCCCAACATTTTAATGAAAGTTTCAAGCAATGATTTATCATAACATTTCTTGTCATTAACAAGAATCATAAGAGCATTGTATGGTGAAAGAGGGTACTTCATTGGTTTTGGAGTTGTAAGCATTTCATATGCATCACAAATTGAGATTATTTTGCCAATAAATGATATCTGTTCTCCCTTAAGCTTAAAAGGATAACCGGTGCCATTTAGTTTTTCATGATGATGAGCAATTCCATCTATAACTTCCTTATGAAGTCCTAAATCTTCAGCAATTTTAACAGATTCTATAACATGAGTTTTATATACTTCAAATTCCTTTTCAGTAAGCTTGCCGATCTTTGAGAGTATTATAGGAGAAATATTAGTTTTTCCAATATCATGTAATATAGAGGCTAAACCAAGTAGTCTTAACTCATTTTCTGATAATTTTATTTTTAAACCAAGTGCAAGACAGAGCGTCATTACATTGAAAGCATGAACATAACTATAGTTATCTAATTTTTTCATTATTAGGAGTCTTTTTAGTGCCTGAGGCTCTACTTTACCATATTCTATTATTTCGTCAATCTTATCTCCTACAATTAAAAGATTTTTTTTATTTGTTGGATCACTATAAATTTCTCTGAGTAAAAGCTTAGTAGTTTCCTTTAGTATTATGGGATCAGATTTAGTATCTTTTATAAGTTGTTGTAGATATTTCTCATAGAGATTTAAATCCTTTTTGGATATTAAAATATCACCCTCTGAAATACTCTCCTGGGAAATCTTTTTCGGGTTCTCCTCAGAAGCCTCTAAGAGCAAATTTAAATTATTTCCATCATTAAGATAAAGGGTGAAGGTGATGGGAATTTCAGGTGAGAGGCATTCTCTCTCAATCTTGTAGAAAAATTCATTATTTATGACATAACGATCAAGTATGTTGTTAAAGTAATCCTTTGGTTTAAACTCAAGTATGAAGTTCTGGAAAATTTTTCTGTCACTGTTTTTTACTAATAAATTCTCAATCTTTTTGTTTTTTATTGTACTTTTTGCTTCAATACTAAAATACTCACCTTTTTTTAAAAACACTTTTATTTCATCATTCTCCTGAATAAATATGTCACAGGGGAGTTTAATATTTAAAGGAATTAGTTCAGTTTTGACAGGAAAGTAGTTATCTATTTCTCTAATTTGAATAGACATATATTAGAACATAAACACTAAACCATTCTTTTTAATAATATCTAAATTTTTAACATATGTGTCAAGTTAAAATTTATTTGACACGAAAAAAATTATGAAATATATGCATTTGAGATCTATGCGAAGATATCAATGAGATTTTGGCTGTTCTGATTTTTTTCATTCTTAGATAGTTCAATCTCAGCTTTCATTTTCTTTATTGCTGCTATCTGTGCCACTTTAACATCCTGATTTGATGGATCAGAGGGGGCTAAAGCAGCAGCAATGATTATCTCCATTTTTTTAATGGTATCCTCTGGTTTTGATTCTTCTGAAGTATCAAGGGACACCTCTCCACCAGTTACATAAAATCTTCCATCAGGTCCCCTGGTATAGGTATATGAAACAACTCCAGCATATCTTCCTGCAACAGCCTTGTGAGCCAACTCATGAGCTATTACCCTGTTTTCAATTTGTTTAAGTTTTTGAATAATTTGAATTTTTTTAAGTTGTTCAATATTGCTAAAGTTAAGAGTTGATATTGAATTCTCAATCTTCATTGAGATATCTCCTTTGATATTTTAACAAATTTTTAAAAAGACTGAATAATTTGCCTTGTAAATGGGTAATTTAAGCAATTTCTGGGATAATTTTAAAAATAGTTATATTGATAAGATTGAGTCAATTAATTTTTCCCTTTCATTTATCGGTGGTTGACACATAAAATTTTTACATAGATAATAAGTAGATTTACCATTTACAGTCTTTAAATCTTTTATTTTATCGTAAAATTTTTCTGTAAGAGTGTCCTTTAATAAGGGAATAAGAGATGGAATAAATATTTTTTGGATATTTCTTAAAAATTCTATCTCTTCATCAATTGAATTAAATGGAACGGCAATTAATTCAATTGAGCCATTAACCAATAAATCAAGAGATATTATGGAGAAAACATGGGATGAAGGAAATTGTTCTATACTATTACTGAAAAATTGAAGAATCTTATTTGCTAATTTTTCATATTCCCTTTCTCCTATTAGTCTTGCTAATCTTACAAGATTGAAAGCCATTATTGAATTGCCAGATGGAGTTACACCATCATAAATTTCTTTAATTCTCTCTATAATAACCTCTGCATAATCAGGAGTATGATAGAAGCCTCCATTTTCTTTATCCCAAAAATGTTTTAATGTATAATCAGTTAATTCTATGGATTTAAGGAGATATTCACCTTTAAATGTGGTGAAATAAGCTTCCATTAATGCCCATATTAGATAGGCATAATCTTCTAAATATGCATATATAGATGCTTCTTTTTCTGAGTATCTGTGGAGTAGTCTACCAGAGTTATCAAACATATTTGATAGGATAAATTTTAGAGATTTTTCAGCTACTTCAATGTATTTAGTATTTTCAAAAACCGTTCCGGCTTTCAAAAAAGCAATGATAGCAAGAGCATTCCAGTCTGTAAGAATTTTTTCGTCTCTTAAGGGTCTCACTCTTTTTGTTCTTTTTTGAAAAAGCTTTATTCTTATATTTTCTATTTTTTCAAAAATTTCTTTTTGTTCCGTATTCAAATCTTTTGCTATATCTTCCAATGGGTTTGATAAATAAAGAATGTTCTTACCATTCTTCTTTCCTGTGGATTCCTCATAAAAATTTCCTTCTTCTGAGACTGGATAAACTTTTCTTAGTATCTCAAACTCCTCTTCATTAAGAATGTTCTTTATTTCATCATACTTCCATAGATAAAACTCTCCTTCTTTGCCTTCACTGTCTGCATCCTCTGCAGAGTAAAAGGCTTCTTCTGGAGAATACATATCTCTTAAAAGATAGGTTACGATCTCCTCTGTAACGGTTCTATAAAAATCATCCTTACTGAGCTGATAAGCCTCTGTATAGGCAATCATTAAAAGTGCATTATCATAGAGCATTTTTTCAAAATGTGGTAGTATCCATTCCCTATCAGTAGAGTATCTATGAAAACCAAAACCGATTTGGTCATAAATACCACCCATTCTCATTCTCCTTAGGGTTTGCAGACTCATATCTAATGCTTTCTGATTCTTATATCTGTAGAAGTATCTATGAAGAAATAGCATATTTAGTGGTAGCGGGAACTTTGGTGATTTACCGAATCCCTTGTATTTTTCATCAAAGATTGAGCTTAATTCTTCATAGGCTTTATGAATCATGTCTTCCAAAAGTTCTTTCTTATCACTTTTTCTATTTATCATATTTTTCAGAGCTTCAGTAATCCCCAGAGAGGCTTCCTTGATTTTATCTTTATTATTCTCCCATAGCTCTATAACTCTTAAAAGCAATTTTTTTAAGCCAATTTTCCCATAAAAATCTTCCTTAGGTATGTAAGTATCTGCGAAAAAAGGCTTTTTGTCAGGCATCATAAAGATGGTAAGAGGCCACCCGCCTCTGTTTTGAAACAGGTAACAAACCTTCATATAAATACTGTCAATGTCAGGTCTTTCCTCTCTGTCAACTTTTATTGGGATAAAATGACGATTTAGTATCTCAGCTATTTCCTGATCCTCAAAGGATTCCTTTTCCATAACATGACACCAATGACAACTGGAGTATCCTATGGAAAGAAAGATAGGTTTATTCTCTCTTTTAGCCTTTTCAAAGGCTTCATCACACCAAGGATACCAATCAACAGGATTACTGGCATGTGCCCTAAGATAGGGACTTTTTTCATTAATTAGTCTGTTTGGGCTCATTAAAACTATAAAGTTTTTAAATAAGCTATAATATCAGCGATCTGCTCATCTTTCAAATCACTAAAGGATGGCATATATCTATAGGGATTCCTAATTTGATTTATTACATTTTCAACAGTAGCAGGTTTTTTGCTTACAGGAAGAGCTTTTTCTTTTAATATCCCCTTTAGCCCTGGAGCTGCTCTCTTGAAATCCTTTTTATCTGTGTAGTGACAAGATGAACAAAGCTGTGCAAAGAGTTTTTTACCGCTTTCAACATTACCTTCTTTAGTTTTTGCAATAATTTGGCTTTTAACCTCCTCTGTAGATGCAAAATTAACTCTGTCTCCAACTACAAGACTATATCCAGTTGAGAAAGCAACTAAATTAAATGTTAAAAGTACAACTATAATACCGAGCAATCTGGCATATGAATAAAATTGTCTATAAAACTTAATGAAAATTATCTTAAGAGATAAAAGTAGAAATATGGCAATTGCTGAAAAAACATGCATTGTTGCTCTTGGCGTAAGTTCTGCTTTTGATTGATTGAGTAGATAAATGCAGCCAATAGCACCGACGAGAAAAACAATAAAAAATAATCTTCCATTGATACGATGAATCTTTTTTAATAAATCCATATTACCCCTCCTTTCTACTTTTCCAAATATTTCAAACATGGTATATGAAGCTATCAAAGATAGAACTATTAAAATTAGAGATATTGATAATTTTAAAATCATATCAAAGTTTAACATTTTTTCTTCTCAAGTTCAATCTCCTCAATAATCATGCCATCTAACATCTTTATAACTCTTTCTGTTTTCTCTGTAAGCTCAATTTCATGAGTTACCATTATTACTGTTTTGCCCTCAAGATGCAGTTTGCAAAAAATTTCCATGACTATTGCAGTATTTTTAGAGTCTAAGTTACCAGTAGGTTCATCAGCTATGAGCACAATTGGTTCGTTTGTAAGGGCTCTTGCAATAGCTACTCTTTGTTGTTCTCCTCCAGAAATCTGAAAGGGTTTTCTCTTTTCCTTTCCTTTAAGCCCTAACTTTTCAAGAAGAAAGTAGGCTCTTTCCTTTGCCTCTTCCTTTGATTTTCCAGCTTTTAACATGGGCACCATAACATTCTCAAGAAGGCTAAACTCAGAAATAAGATAGTGAAATTGAAAAATAAAACCAAATTTTAAATTTCTTAAATGTGCAATTTTTTGAGGGTTATTAAAATCTATAGCTTCACCTTCCACAAATACCTGACCACTGCTTGGTTTATCTAATAGCCCAACTATATAAAGAAGAGAACTTTTACCTGAACCAGATGGTCCAATAATACTTATAAATTCACCTTTTTTTACGGATATATTTATATCTTTTAGTATTTCTTCATCTCTGATTTTTTTATTTATATTTTTAAGTTCAACAATACTGTTCAAGCACTACTCCTGAAAATATCTACAGGATTGAGTTTTGATGCTTTATAGGAGGGATAAAAAGAGGCAAATGTGGCAAAGCAGAAGGCAAATAAAACTCCATATATAAAATAGACTGGACTTCTATCCAGTGCAAAACCTTTTGTTCTTACCAGCCCTTCTATGCCTACATTAACTGAGGCAAGAAATTCTTGAATGGCATATCCTATAACACAGCCAATTATGGCACCAAAAAAACCTATAGTTATTCCATGGAAAACAAAAATTTTTATTATATCTCCATTTTCATACCCTAATGCCTTCAGTATTGCAATATCTCTCTTTTTTTCAAGTACTGTCATCATTATTATATTGAAAATACCAAAAGCTGAAACTATAAGAATCGCAAAAACTATCATGTAAGTAATGTAGTTCTGAATTTTAAATAGTTGAAGAAAATTACGGAAAGCCTTTTGCCAGCTTTCTGTATAATAACCCGTCTCTTTGCTAATTCTTTCTGCCAATTCATTGGCTCTATAAACATCTTTTATTTTAAATATTATCTCATTTACTTCATTTGGCTTATTGAGAATGGTTTGAAGCGTTTTTAAATTCATATATATTCTTGTCTGGTCAAGCATAGTTATGCCAGAGTCGAAGAAATCAACCACTTTGAACAAGTGAGTGACTCCATTTGGTGTGGTTATTATTACCTTTTTCCCTGCTTCATCAATACCAAGGTCTCTTGCAAGAAGTTTGCCTATAATAATGCTTTCTCTATCTGTAATGAGACTATCAAGTTTTCTATTGGCGATAAACTTATCAATGACAGATGCCTTCCTTTCCAGTGCAGGGTCTATACCTATTAATGATGCTGATTTATCAATGGTTCCGTATTTTACAATGCCCTGCCCTGTAAGATGAGGTGCTATACCGATAATCTGATTGTCTCTCTCATATTTTGCTATCAAAAATTTATAATCAACTATTTTATCCTTCAATTCCTTAGGTTTTGCTCCATAAACTTGGAAATGAATATTTTCACCATAGACTTTTTTTAAAATTTTTCCTTTGTCAGCTTCATCCTTTACTTTTAAAGTTATATGTGCATTTAAATCTAAAGCTTGCTCAATAAAGTATTTTTGAAAGCCATTCATAAGAGATGCCATTGCAATGAAGGCTCCCACACCTATTGATACTCCTGCTATAGCTACTATGGTTTGCCTTTTTCTTTCAAAGAGTAACTTTAAGGTGACAAAAATAATATGCTTCATTTAATGACCACTTCCTGCCCCTCTTTTAGTCCTTCTATAACATGGAGATAGCCATTATACCTTTCAGGAGATATATCTACTTTAACCCTTTTTACTTTTTGTCCTTCTAATATCTCCACGTAGCCATTTTTATAGGCTGACTCTGGTATGAAAACTCCTTCAACTTCCTTGATTATTATATTTGCCTCCACAGTAAGACCAAAAAATACGGGTTTACCATAATTAACATCAGCCTTAACTTTAACAGTTCTTGTGGTTCTATCAGATTGTTTTTCAAAAAGTTTGATTTTTCCCTCAAATACCTCTTTTGGATAAGAGTCAACAGTAATGTATACTTTCATCCCTTCCTTTACCATAGAAATATACTCTTCGTCTACAAGTAAAACTGTCTCAAGATTCTTTTCATTTCCCACTGAAAATAAGAAACTATTCTGTTGAATGTTATTAACATAATCTCCCACATTGATAAACTTTCTTAGGATTTTGCCATCTATTGGAGATTTGATAAAGTATTTATCAAGTTCTGCCTTAAGTGCCTGCTTTTTTGCCTTAAGACTTTCCAATTGGTAATTTAAGCTTTTAATCGAATCATTGTATATATTAATCTGCCTTTCATAATCTCTTTTTGCCACTTCGTATTCTCTCTTTATTTCATCAAATTTTTCCTTTGAAATCAATTCTTCTTCATAAAGAGTCTTTCTTCTATTAAAATTCTTCTCAACGTTTTCCAGTATGGCTTTTTTTATTTCAATGTTATGCTTCAATTCTTTTTTAAAATCAGAATCTGGTGCCAATTTCTCCTTTACAGAAGCAAGTTGAGCTGCTATATCCTTTAAATTTTCCCGAACTGTATCATTTGATATAACTGCAAGCAGTTGTCCCTTTTTTACTTCTTGTCCTTCCTTGACCATAATTTTTTCAATATATCCAGAAATTTCAGGTTTGATCACTACGCTATCAGCAGAATCAATATAACCAGAGGCATATACAGAATAGACCATTTTCTTCTTCTCAAGCTTATATTTCTCAGTTTTTGAAGATTTAAATAAAAAGACAAAGATAGAGATAGCTATGAGCAGAAAAATAATGGAAAAAAGAAGAACCCTTTTTTTATTAAATCTCATTGAACAATTTTTATTTTAGCATAAATTTTGAATATCGTTTTATTAGGATATTGAATTTGCCAGATTATTAAAATGATTTTGCCTTAGATTTAATCGGCTTTTATTTTTATTTGACATTTTAAAATTGATAAATTAAACTTCTTATGGATAAAATATAGTTCATGCTAATAATTGATTTTCACACTCATGCCTTTCCTGACGAAATTGCAGAGAGGGCAATAAGAAAACTGGAAAAAAATAGCCAGGTTAAAGCTTTTCTTGATGGAAAACTGGATAGTCTTATTAATTCAATGGATAGAAACGGGATTGAAAAGTCTGTTCTATGTAACATTGCTACAAAACCAGAACAATTTAACTCAATTATTAAATGGAGTGAAAAGATTCGTTCTGAAAGAATTATTCCTCTTCCATCTATTCATCCTGAAGACAGAGATATAAAAGAAAAAGTTAAGTTCATTAAAAGCGTAGGTTTTCATGGAATAAAGATGCATCCCTTTTATCAGAATTTTTCAATTGATGACCCAAAAATTTATCCCCTCTATGAATCCCTTATTGAAAATGACCTATTTATTTTAATGCATTGTGGATATGATATAGCTTTTCCCGAGTGGGATATAGCCTCTCCTAAAAGAATAATTAATCTCTTAAATAAATTTCCAGAACTAAGGTTTGTTTCGACCCACTTCGGCGCATGGAAACAGTGGGATGAGGTGGAAAAATTTATGATTGGTAAAAATATCTTAATGGAGATATCCTTTTCCTTTGGATGGTTACCAGATGAGAAAATCAGACAACTAATTCTTAAACACCCATCAGACTACATTCTTTTTGGAACCGATTCTCCTTGGGCAGACCAGGGTAGAGAGATAGAAAACCTAAAAAAACTTGCTCTTCCAGAGGAGCTTATGGAAAAAATATTCTATGGTAATGCAAGAAGATTACTTCAATGGTCATAAAACTACCTAAGGCTTTTTTTAAAAGTTTCAGAGATTTCTATAATGATGAGGGAGTTTTCTTAAGCTCATCCCTTGCCTTCTTTTCAATTTTATCAATTATTCCTTTAAGTATGTTTATTGTCAATATTCTAATTAATGTTATACAAGAAGAAAGATTGGTTAAATTTGTCTATTCAAAATTAATTACCTTTTTTCCTGCCATAGAACTACAGATGATAAAAGAACTCAGAAAAATATTAGCAGCGAAAGAAGTAAGCGGTGCATCACTGGTTCTTTATGGTATTTTTTCTCTACAACTATTTACAGCTATTGAGTTTACACTTAACAAGATTTTTAAAATTGGAAAGAAGAGACACTTTATAATGTCGCTTTTAATGTCCTTTTTTATAATTCTTCTTATAACATTTACAGTGGCAGCTTCCTTTGCCCTTACCTATCTTATCAGAATTTTTCAACCAATGATATTTTCTGAACTTAGTATGTTACTAAGCTTTTTTCTAAAGTATTTTCTTCCCTTTGGTTTAATGTTTGTTATCGCGGTTTTGCTTTATAAAATTTTGCCGAATAAAAAAATTAGGCTTAGTTCAATAATTGTAGGAGCTCTAATTACCACATTACTCATTGAAATAGCCAAATATGTTTTTGCTTTTTACGTTTTAAAAATAATCAAGATAAATACTCTTTATGGCTCTGTATCAACTTTTCTTGCACTTCTTATGTGGCTATTTTATGGCTGGGCAGTTTTTATTTATGGGGCTGAATTAATAAAAAACATTGAAAAGAAATGAGAGTTGCTTTAACCATAGGTGCCTCTGATCCTTCATCTGGAGCTGGAATCCAGATGGACTTAAAAGTTTTTCAATACTTGGGAATTTATGGCTTGACAGTTTTAACTGCTATTACTTCTCAAAGCACAGTAGAATTCTCTAATGTTTTTCCTTTAAGTGAAGAAGTTATTAATAGTCAATTTGAAGTTCTTTTAACAGATATAAAAACTAATGGAGCAAAAATAGGCATGCTTTATAATAAAGAGACGATAAATAGTGTTATTAAAAATATTAAAAAATTCAATATTAAAAATCTTGTAGTTGACCCAGTGATCACCTCCACATTGGGAACTAAATTAATTGAAGAAGATGCCTTAGAGTTTTTGAAAAATGAACTTATTCCCCTTTCAACAGCAGTAACTGCAAACATTCTTGAAGCAGAGAGGCTGACAGGAATAAAGATTGAAAAAATTGAAGATATGTATGAAGCATCAGAGAGACTTTATAAGTTAGGGACAAGTTTTGCTATAATTAAAGGCGGACATCTTGATAATAAGGCAGTGGATATACTTTATGATGGAAAAAATTTCCATAAAATAGATGGAAAGAAAATTTCAGGAGAGTTTCACGGAACAGGTTGTGCTTTTTCATCGGCTTTTGTCTCTTTTTTATGCAAGGAATACACAGCCTTTGAAGCATTCAGGGCATCAAAGGCTCTTGTAAGAAAAGCAATTGAAAATTCTATAAAATTAGGACATGGAATAAAATTACTCATATTAAAGGAGGAGAGAAATGAGCAAGATAGTTCTTGAGACAAATCTTGAAGGAGTAAAACTTTTAAGAAGGGGAAAGGTAAGAGATATTTATGATGTAGGAGACTATTTACTTATTGTTGCAACAGATAGAGTATCTGCCTTTGATGTAGTATTACCAACAGGAATACCTGGTAAGGGTAGAATTTTAACTCAAATATCACTATTTTGGTTTGAAAAAGTAAAGGATATCATTGACAATCACATTGTTTCAGCAAAGGTAGAGGAATTTCCAGAACCTTTACCAAAGTATAAGGATATTCTTGATGGAAGAAGTATGCTTGTAAAGAAAGCTAAACCTCTCGCTGTTGAATGTATTGTTCGTGGATATTTGAGTGGTTCAGGATGGAAAGACTATCAAAAAACTGGTATGGTCTGTGGAATTAAACTTCCTGAGGGGCTTGTTGAGTCTGCCAAGTTGCCAGAACCAATATACACACCAAGCACAAAGGCAGAAAAAGGACATGATATAAACATATCTTTTGAAGAGACTGTTAAGATTCTGGGAGAGGAAACTGCCAATAAAGTAAAAGAAATTTCTCTTTCAATTTACAAAAAAGCTGCAAATATCGCTGAGGAAAAGGGAATTATAATCGCTGATACAAAGATGGAATTTGGAGTATATGATGGAAAGCTTATTCTCATTGATGAACTATTAACACCTGATTCATCCCGTTTCTGGTCATTAAAGAATTATAAGGCAGGACATCCTCAGGACAGTTATGATAAACAAATTGTTAGGGATTATCTAATCTCAATAAAATGGGATAAGAAACCGCCAGCACCTCAACTTCCTGAAGATATAGTTTATAAGACTTCTAAAAGATATGAGGAAATTTTTATGATTCTAACCTCTTAAGAATTTCTCTTACTGTGGTAAGATTTTTAATATCATCCTGAGGAGTTTTTTTGGGTGTTTCAAGTATTAATGGTAAATCGGATATTTCTTTTATTTTTAGAAAGTTCTCAAATCCTCTTATACCAATGAATCCCTTACCAATATGTTCATGTCTGTCTATTCCAGAACCTGAAGGGGATTTGGAATCATTTAGATGAATGAGTTTTATGAGACTGAAATCGCCTGATTTTTTAACTTCTTTAATTAACTCTAAAACTGTTTCCTTTTTGGTAATATCATAACCAGCAGCAAATAAATGGCAAGTATCAATACATACTCCAGCAAGATTTTCAGTTTTTATATTTCTAAATGTCTCAAAAAGATCCGAAATTTTTGCGGTTATCTTGCTTTTAGCAGTATTTTCAATAAGGATCTTACATTTTTGAAGTTTTCCTATCTTACTGAATGCTTCTCTGACTTTATCAAAAATTTCTTCATTTTGCATCTCTTTATTGTCCTTTAAATGAATCACATAATAATCAGCTCCAAGAGTTTCAGCCATTAATACCTCTCTTTTTAAAAGATATCTTGATGAGTGTATGGTTTTGGGATTAGATGAAATAAGATTTATTAGATAAGAGGCATGTACAACAAGGGGACTCAGTCCATTTTCTGAAATTTGCTTCTTAAATTTTTCAATAATCTCCTCTTCAAACTCGGGAATTTTCCATATTCTTGGACTATGAAGAAAAATCTGAATTGTATCACATTGAAGATAATTTGCCTCTTCAATTGCATTAAGAATACTATCCTTTATTGAAGTATGAACACCTAAGGGTCTCATTGTTCTAATTTATTGAGGATTTTTTATTATTCTGAAGTATGGCAATATTTGTTTATTTTAAATGTTAATAAAAGGCAATTGGTAAAGAAATATTTATCTTTCATAAAAAGGCGACGGCCGGATTCGAACCGGCGAATGGCGGTTTTGCAGACCGCTCCCTTAGCCGCTTGGGTACGTCGCCAATAAAAAAAGCGGGCGACGGGATTTGAACCCGCGACCCCAACCTTGGCAAGGTTGTGCTCTACCAGCTGAGCTACACCCGCATTAATTAACTCTTTTCTTTGGATCAAGGGAATCAATTATTTTCTCAAAGATCTTAATCTGCTCTTCCATGGATTCTAATTTTAATTCTAACTCTTTTGTGCGTTTATTTGCAAATTCTTCAACTGCCTCTGCTTTTTTTAATAAATTTTCATACATTCGGTCAAAATCACTTATTAATTTTTTAAGTTTTCTCAATCGCCTTTTTTCATTCCATTTTTTAAAAAATGATAACATGTAAAAAATTATCATAAAAACCTTATATGTGTCAATTTTTAATTTTTGAAACTATAATACATAAAATCTACACACTCCATTATATGTAAAATTTTAAAAGAGTTAACCATATCAAAACAAATTTAAAATACTTGACTTTTTTAAAATTCTATTATTTAATAAATAGCAAATAAAATGTTGCAATGGGACTGGAATAAAGGGGAAAGGTTAATCTTTGACATTAATGAATACAGAAAGAATTTTTCCAATATTAATGATTTAATTATAAGTCCTGATGGTGAAAAATTAGCCTTTCTGATTGTAAGAGAAGATAAAAGAGTAATCCCTTGTATAAATGGAAAAACATGGAATAGTTTTTTTGATAGAGTCTGTTATCTAAATTTTCTTCCCAATAACTCTCTTGCATGTCTTGTTCTTAGTAACTATGAATGGACCATGGCAGTAGATGAAAAACTTTTAGAGGAAACCTTTGATTATGCTTGGAATCTTCAGATTAGTAAAGATGCCTCAACAATAG
>JANXBR010000020.1 GCA_025060625.1 Thermodesulfovibrio sp. | reverse complement strand
TCATAAAGTTCCTTGAATCTATAAACTCACTCTACTTTATCCAAATATCTTACAAGATTGAGAAATATTGCCAAGTTCTTTTGCTAACTTTAATAATCCTAAACTGTTACCTACTAAACTTGCATAATTAGACCCTGCTTTAGCACCCATCCAACATCCACCATAATTTATATTTTCAAAAAATATTACCTCATCTTCTTTGGCTTCCCTTGTATTAGGATCGCAACCTCTTTGTGCATGAGAGAATGAATATAATATTAGAATAGAAAAGATTATAATACAAATTTTAATTATCTTTTTCATCTTATTCCCCTTTTTACTAAGATTTTTTAAATATTGATGCTGCTAAACAACTACATAAATACTTAAATATTTTTTACTTTTACATAATAACTCCTTTCTTTTTTAAAGGCCGTTCGTATACCTATTTTTCGACAATCAAAAAACAACTCCTTCCATTAAATACCTCTCAAATAATGATCCGACATCCTGTAAGAAATCTGTTCGTAAAAATAACAAGAGGAGAATTGATTTTTATCGAACAGCCTTACATTGGTATTTAAAGTATATAAAAATCTCTCCTTATCGTCAATATGTTTTATTAAATAATTAAAAAAAATTTATTTTACTCTAAACAATCCTTGTTTGCATCTTCTTGTCTCCTCTTTGATGACTCACCTATATCAGTTAATTCCAAGGAAAATAAAAGAGTAATTTGGCATAACATCTATTTGCCTTAACAACATACTTCTGTGCCTTTTTTATTGCCTATATAAGTAGTGTGCCAGTTTTGTAAGGCTTGTTCCTCATTTCATACTTTCTTTTTATTTCTTATTTTAACCTTCACATGTAATTTTTCATTGTAATATTTTTTGACTTTGACAGTTAAGAGAGATTTTAACCCTATCTCAAACTTCTAACCCTTTCATTTTTCTACATTTTTCAATTTTTTCTTATTGTGCATTCATTTTTTAGTCTCGCTTGCAAAAAAAGTTTGCCGTTTTTTCAAATAGACTCATAGTTATAGAAAAATAAAAGGAAAGTATTTTAGACACATCAATGTTTGGGTAGATAATCGCCGAGTTTAAAATTAGATGAAATGTTAGAGATATTTCAGTCAAAGTATAAGATAAAGTATTCATTTACCAAAGCAGTTTGCCACATAGTACAAATGTTTCAGTAGAGAAAAAAACAAATAAACAGATAGACTAAGTATAGAGGCTTTTATGGAGTCTATTGAAAACAAAAATAAGGAGAAAGTAGAAAAATTAATTGGCTTCGACATAATCAGAGAGGGGAATGAAATCTACAGAGTCAAATATTATCTGATAATACTACATCCTCCTTCTCGCAATTGCTGATATTTTAAGAAATACAACAATTTTCAACTGCTAAAAAATCCGATGTTAAAGTAAAGTGCGAACACATTTATCACATTATATATAAATTGGGGCTGGAAATGAAGGATGTCTAATAAAAAATCTCTAAAGTTGTAGTTATAGACATTGACAATACCTTTTGGAACTTTGCATCTGTTCTTTACGAGGAAATATTAAGAATAAATCCTTTTATGTCACCACCTGATAAATGGATTTGTTGTGATTTCTGGAAAGAATATTTAAAAGCAAAAGATTTTTATAATATTATAAATAGAGTTCATTTTAAACAGGACAAGTTCCGACAAATTTATACTGTTTCATTACTGTAGCCTTATGGTAGATGATCCTCCACAAATTCTTGAAAAAGCAAAAAATAAATATCACAACCACAAGGCTTGAGTATGCTTGGAATAGTGGGAATGGTTCAGTTAATAGTTTGTTCAAGACTCTTACATAGATAAAAATTTTTGAACTTAAATATTAATGATTAAAATTGATTGACATTCACTTAGAATCTGTTATTTTTGTATTTTATTTTTGCAAAAATAAAGCCAGCCAATTAAAGAGTCTAAAACTGAATAAGTTTATAAAATCTAAAAAATTTGTAACTTTGCAACTTTCAAATATTGCTATTGAGTCCATCAAAGAAGTCTTCAAAAATAACTCTAATGATAAGGTATAAGAAATATTGTTAGCAAAAGCTATGATTCTGTCGTTGATTTTACTTATAAGCGTTTAATCAAAAATTAGACACAGTTGACAGGTAATTGACTAAATGATAGAATCTTATAAAAAGGAGGGACAAAGATGCTTTTAATAATAATATTAATAATTTTGGGCTTGATAATTTTATGGATAATTATGGTATATAACCGTTTGGTTAAATTAAGAATAATGTCTGAGCAGGCATGGTCTGATATAGATGTCCAGTTAAAAAGAAGACATGACCTTATTCCTAATCTTGTTGAAACTGTAAAAGGTTACGCATCTCATGAAAGAAAAACTCTTGAAGAAGTTGTAAGATTAAGAAACTCTGCAATTAGCGCAACTTCACCAGAAGATAAAATCCAAGCTGAAAACATGCTTACAAAAGCTTTGCGTCAGCTATTTGCACTTGCAGAAAATTATCCTGATCTTAAAGCAAGTGCGAATTTTCAAGTTCTTCAAGATGAACTTGCACGAATTGAAGAAACAATAAGTCAAGCAAGAAGATACTTCAATGCAGTGGTAAGAGACTACAATACAGCAATTGCAATATTTCCAAACAACCTTATTGCAGCTCCATTAGGATTCTCCCAGAAAGTATTTTTTGAAACAGAGGAGGAACAAAGAGTTGTTCCCAAGGTAAGTTTTTAGATGAATGGATTAATAAGAAACATTATTCTATCTACTGTCTTTTGTCTCATTTTTATTTCAGATGCATGCTGCTGGCTAATAAATAAATATGATGTTGATATTTCTATTGATGCAAAGGGAGATTTAAAAATAACTGAACGTCTTACAGTTGACTTTGGATTTGAAAACAAACATGGTATATATCGTGATATACCAACAGAGTTTAAAGATCCTACTGGTAAAAATCGTGAAATTGAAATAAAAGATATTTTTGTAACAGATGAAAAAATAAATCCTCTTCAGACAAAAATATCAAGAAATGGCAATAATCTGAGAATAAGAATAGGTGATCCCAATAAGTATGTAAGCGGCACTCAGAATTATGTTATACACTACACAGTAAAATATGCTCTCTACAATATAGGCAACATTGACGAGCTTTACTGGAATGCAATAGGTACAGGATGGGCTGTTCCTATTAAGAAAGGAATTACAAAAGTTTATCTTCCTTTTGATAATCCATCCATACAATTTGCCTGCTATACAGGAGCATACGGAAGCATTGGTAAAGATTGTAAAATTATAAAAAAAGCTAACGAAATAAATTTTATATTAAGCAGAGAACTATCTCCCCATGAAGGTATGACAATTGCAGTAGGATGGCCAAAGGGGTTGATTAAAATAGAGAGCGGTCCTCCTTGGTGGAAAAATCCATGGATTTTTACAATTATTTATATTCCTTCATTATTTGCCTTTCTTTATTGGTTATGGTGGCATAAGGGAAGAGATATAAAAGGAAGAGGAGTAATACAGGTTCAGTATTATCCTCCTGAAGACATGACTCCACTTGAGGCAGGTACATTAATTGATGAAAAAGTTGATTCAAGAGATATTGTAGCGGAAATTATAGATTTGGCAAGAAGGGGTTATATCAAAATTGTAGAAATAGAAGAAGAGCAATTTCTCTTCTTTAAAAAAAGAGATTATATCTTTCAGCTAATAAAGGATTATGATAGTGATATACTATCAAAGGATTATGATGTAAAAATTTTAAATGCCATATTTGAAGGTGGCAAGAAAAGAAATCTTTCAGATCTTAGAAAAAAATTTTATAGAGCTATCTCTGATATTACAAAATCTGTATTTTTCAATCTAACAAAAAAGGGGTTGTTTATAAAAAACCCAATAAGTGTTAGAAATAAATATTCTTTGTTAGCTATAATTATACTTTTTGTTACAATATTTGGCAGTATCGGATTTCATGTATCATTGGGCAATGCATTTCCTATAATATTTTCAGGGGTGGTGACATCTATATCACTTTTTATTTTTGGCTATTTTATGCCTAAGAAAACACACAGAGGTTCTCTAATAAAAGAGTACCTAAAGGGCTATGAAGAGTTCATAACAAGGGTTGAAAAGAATATAATAGAAAAACTTTTTCCACCCGAGAAAATTCCGGAAGTTTTTGAAATAACTCTTCCCTATGCAATTGCCTTTGGAGAAGCTGAAAAATGGGCATCTGCCTTTGAAGGATTATTCACTGAACCACCCAATTGGTATCATGGTAGAGGCAGTTTTTCTCCTACTTCTTTTGCCTATTCAATAAACACTTTTGCTACAATGGCTTGTGATATTCTTTCATCACAACCAAGGTCATCTGGTAGCAGTGGAGGATTTTCTGGAGGAGGAGGTGGTGGCGGCGGTGGTGGTTCATGGTAATGCTCTGTCCTTAAAATACAAAAATTGAATATTTGAAAATTTATTTATATTGTTTATTGAACAGTCAAAACCACTTCATGCCATCTAAAAGGTCAATATCCATAGTTTCTATGCCTAAATGTCTTATCAAAAATCTAAAAGAGAATTAAACATTGGAAATCTAAAGGAAAATATAGTCTCTTAAGAATAATTTAGGAGGCTTAAGAAATGAGATTAGCGATGAAATAAAGAAAAGCAGTAATCAAAGAGGTTGCAAAGAGGTATAAGAAGACAAAAAAGAGACAAAATTGTATTATTTTAAAATAACATGGGGTTTGGGAAGAGGTAACTGGGGTTTGAGAAATTTTCTACTACAATTGAGTTATAATTAAATAATGCAGAAAACAGGAATTGCAAATCTTCCTCTTCATAGTGGCAGCGCTCCCCAGTGGCTTTTCAAAAGAATGATAGCCCTATCAAGGAGTATAATTGAGTTAATGGTTATTGAACTTGGGAGAGAAGAAGTTTTGCGAAAACTTTCAGATCCTTTCTGGTTCCAGGCCTTTGGATGTATCTTGGGATTTGACTGGCACAGTAGCGGAGTTACCACAACTGTAACTGGTGCCATAAAAGAGGCACTACGAGGCATTGAACAGGAACTGGGTTTATTTGTTGCTGGAGGAAAATCAAAAAGAGCTCTTAATACCCCTCAAGAAATAATGCAATATGCTGAAAAAATAGGTTTTAATCCTGAAAGTTTAATTCGTGCAAGCAGACTTTCTGCAAAAGTAGACAATGTAGCTGTACAGGATGGATTTAGTTTATATCATCATGCAATCATTTTCACTCAAGAAGGACACTGGTGTGTTATTCAACAGGGAATGAATGAAACTCTTTTAACAGCAAGAAGATATCACTGGTTAAGTTTTTCTCTTAAAAGCTTTGTTGAAGAGCCTCATGAAGCAGTTTGCTGTGATATAAAAACCAAAACACTAAATTTTACAGCAAAGGAAGCTTCAGAGCTTAGAAAAACCTCTGTGACAGTTTCACAAAAAACTCCTGAAAAAATAATAAAGGAAATTACAAAGATTAAAGAGCTAAAACTTCCTCAAAGACATTCTATAATGATTAGTGATATAAATCCAAAAAATCTTTATAAAATTTTTCTAAGGACCTACGAAAAACAACCTGCTAATTTTGAAGCTCTGCTTGAGATTAAAGGAGTTGGAGCAAAGGTTTTAAGAGCAATTGCATTAACATCAGAAATTATATATGGAACACCAATTAGTTTTAAAGACCCTGCCAGATATAGCTTTGCTCATGGCGGTAAAGACAGAATTCCCTATCCAGTTGACAGAAAACTTTATGATAAAACAATTGAAATAATGAAAAAGGCTATTGAAGAGGCAAAGATTGGTAGAGGAGAAAAAATCTCAGCATTAAGAAGAATATCAAAAATTTCCCCTGAAAAATTGAATTAAAACTGCTAATTATTTATCCAATAGGCTTTTTAAGATTTCTATTACCTCATCAGGTTTTATATCAAAAAGGCATTTACTTATTTTGCTTCCCTTACAGCCATCCTGACCACAGGGAATACATTGCCAGTCTCTCTGAATAACTATGTTTTTACCAAATCTTTGGATTCCATTTCTTTCTGGATAGGGAATGTTGCCAGATTCATTATCCCACGGTCCCCAATTAAATGCTCCACTTGGACCAAAAAGAGCAATTACTGGCTTTCCAAATGCTGCTGCCATATGCATTGGTGCTGTATCTATGCCGAAATATATATCACAAACTGATGATACAGCGATTAGTTGTCTTAATGTTAGTTTGCCTGAAAGATTGATTAGGCGAGGAGATTCTTCGCCTCGCTCAGAATGACAGAAAAAAGACTCAGAATCATTGGAAAAAGACTCAGAATTACAAAAGAAAGCTTCAAAATCTTTAGGAAAAGATTCATAGATTAAATTTGACGGTATATGAGAAAGAATTGTCTGAATTTTTTTCATTTCTTTTTCCTCCGATGATGAAGTTAAGACAACTCTGTATCCTTTGTCTATAAACCATTTTATGACCTTAGCCATATATTCATCTTTCCAGCATTTAAAAAGCCATCGGGATGTAGGATGAATATGAACAATTTTTTTTGTATATGAGATTTCTTTATCAAGTGTTTTAGAGTGAAAAAAGTGAACAAATTCAGAATTATTAGAGAAATGGTCAGAAAAAATTAATTTTCTCGCCCATTTTTTCTCACTTTCTGTGACATTCAGAATAACTTCAGGTTTTTCAATTTTTATCCCAACCTTTGCAAGTACTTCAAGATTTTGTAATACTGTATGTTTATATCCATCTATCTCAAAAAGCTCAGTATAAAGATATTGTTTACCAAAAAATCCTTTAGATTTTATTCCGATTCTTGTTTTAGCACCTGATAGATATGATATCACCGCTGCTCTATCTCCTCCTGTGAGATCTATGGTGGTATCAAACCCCATTTTTCTTATTTTCCTTAAAAATTTTATTTCCTCTGAATATCTTTTATAAGGTAATAGTTCTTTTATCCCTCTATCATAGGTAATAATTTCATCTAAATAGGGATTTCTTTCAAGCACAGCTTCTGTTCCTTGGTTTACAACAGCAGCAACAAATGAGTTAGGAAAGTTTTCCTTTAAAGTTTTAAAAACCGCTGTTGTGAGCAAAACATCTCCTATATGACGAAGCTTTATGACAAGAATTTTTTTATACACTCCATAAACTCCTCTGCAAT
Source organism: Thermodesulfovibrio sp. (assembly GCA_025060625.1). GTDB lineage: Bacteria > Nitrospirota > Thermodesulfovibrionia > Thermodesulfovibrionales > Thermodesulfovibrionaceae > Thermodesulfovibrio. The sequence goes on along the minus strand of JANXBR010000020.1, from coordinate 9,416 downwards.
TCTTTCAATAGAAAACTGTTCTGCCTTCTTTCTTGCCGAATCTCCCATTCTTTTAGTATCTCTCAAAGCAAGATTTATCTTATCTGCAAGGTCGGAATAGTTAAATAAATTTCCCACAATGAAACCCTCTTTACCTTCTTCAATTAATTCCGAAGCACCATTGTTTTTGGTTGTGACAACAGGAAGTCCTGTTGCCATTGCCTCAAGAGTGGCATTGCTAAAGGGATCATAAATTGTTGGAAGCACAAATAAATCAGCTAATGCATAAAAGTTTTCAATATCTCTTCTAATGCCTAAAAATTGTACATTATTTTCAATGCCAAGACTTTTACATATCTTCAAATACTGTTTTATATTTCCCTTACCTATAACAATAAGAAAAATATCCCTCTCTTTCAAGATTGTCAAAACCTTAAGAAGGGTATCAAGTCCTTTTCTTTTAAATCCAGAGCCAATAAAGAGTAAAATCTTTGAGTTATGTGGTAAATTAAGTTGTTCCCTTAAATAATACTGTTTTTTCCTATTCTCTGGTGAAAATTTTTCAATATCAACCCCATTATAAATTACTGTAATTTTTTCTGGAGAAATACCGTAATAATCCATTATTTCCCTTTTTACCATATTGGAATTTGCAATAATTATAGGAGTTTTTTCAAAAATTTCCTTTTCAATTTTGAGATAATATCTGTGTAAAGGATTCATCTTAAAGGAAACTCTTTTAAACATAGATTCGAACTTTGAGCGTAACTCAAGCCATTTGATATGACATCCCTCTCCAGCTCTATAAATATGCTGACAAGTTGTTCTTTCAAAGCTTATTACACAGTCAAAGTCCTTAAGATTAATTTTAAGATTTTTGTTAAATGTATAGGCTTTTAAAAATGAACCAAATTGCAAAATTGGCACTTTATGAAATAAGATCTCTTCATTTTTTAACCATTTATTGGCATAAATATGAATCTCGCACTGGTTTTTTTTCAAAGAATTTATAAGTGTGGCAAGATATCTTTCAGCACCACCATAATAGGAAAAATTTCTTTTTATGAAAGCTATTTTCATCAAATTCTTATTTTAGAATATATTGTTGTAAACAATGAAGAACTGTATATTGTTAGTTTTTTATTAAGCCAGCTTTTGCCTTTACATTTTACAGCTAATCTTTTTATATGAAATATGTCATATATATTAGCTCCTCTCTGAGTTGTATAAAGGGCCTTAAATCCAAGTTTTATTGCTATCTCTATTGTTTTATCATTATAAACTCCTTTAGGCCATGCAAGATGACAAGGCTGTTTATTGAGATATTTCACTAAAAACGTTTTGCCTAAAATTAAATCATTTTCAATAGCTGTATAATCACCTTTTTCTATAAAATCAGGAATTTTATGAGTATGTCCATGACTCTGTATATCAAAAATGCCTTCATATTGCATCTCTCTAAGTTCATTCCAAGTACACATAACCTCATACTTTCTTTCTGAAAAGGCAAGTTTCCACATATCTTTATGAGACATTATTTTAAAATTTTCTCTTCTAATATCTAAATCAGCTATGAAATTTGTCGTTACAAAAAGAACCGCCTTCATCTTATATTTCTTAAGAATTGGATATGCGTAAAGATAGTTATCCACAAAACCGTCATCAAATGTTAAAAGAATGCATTTTTTCCTTGATTCCTTTGGATTCTGCATGAGATACAAAAATTCTTCACCATCAAGCAATTTCCAGCCCTTTGTTTTTAATCCGTTTAACTGTTCTTCAAAAACCTCTGGAGTAATATTAAGTGAAGTTTTACTGGGCATTACATGGTGATACATTAAAACAGGGACAGAGTCGTGGAAAATCAATTTATTCTGCTAAGTCCATTATATTTTTTTCTTCAGTTTCTATAAATTCGTCTGAATGAGTGTAAATCTCTATTCCAAGCTTCCCTGCTACAGGTTTTGCACGAGGATCTACCATTGGTGAGATTACTATAACCCTATCAACTTTTCTTTGATGCTTTTTCTCATAAAATTCCTTTTTCCGCCACAAAGTATACATGTCAGATTTGCTCATGGAAGATTTAATTTCACATGCTATTACTATGCCATCTCTTATTATCAAATCAAGCTCTATTTGATCAGGATGTCCGAAAACTTCACCTGCCTGGTCATAATCAACATACCTTATAACTTCAATACCAAAAGACTCTTCAATGATTGCTTTAAGTCCATTACGGAAAGATTCTTCTGAATAAAGTCCCCATCTTGCACCAAGTGCACCGATTGTGTAAAGGTGTCTCCTATCAATCTTTTCCAGCCTTATAAGAATTTCATTGATTGTTTTTTGATTGTCCTCCCATCTTTTCTGACTCTCCTCCCACTTCCTATTCCACTCAGCCTGGGTCTCTTCCCATCTTTTCTGACTCTCTTCCCACTTTCTATTCCATTGAGCTTGTGTCTCTTCCCACTTTCTATTCCACTCAGCCTGTGTCTCCTCCCATCTTTTGGTCCATTCTTCCCATTTTCTTTCAAACCGTTCTTCAACTTGCAAAATTTGCTGATAAATCTGTTCTATTCTGTCCTCTGTTTTTTTCTTGGGAGGATAATAAAGCTTAGTTATTTGAAGAATATACTTACGAAAAGATGGATCAGCTTTTAAAATTTTCGGTAATTCACTCTTAATTATTCTTTTGATTTCTTCAATGTTAATCTCAGTCATAAACTTATAATATCATACAAATTTATCAACTTCCAATCTTTTTTGCGAACTCAATCTCTTCTTCTTTTGATAAAAGTCTACCCTGAAGTTTTTCTTTTAGTATACTTTCTAAAATCTTTCTATAAACTGGTCCTGGTTGAATCCCGATTCTTTTTAAATCTTCTCCTGTTATTAGAGGTCTTATATCTTTAAGTTTTGTTAAATAGTTGAAAATTGCTCTTTTTTGCCACTCCTTTGCATAAATCATAATTAAAATAATTGTTTCTATATTTAAAGGCTTTAGAAGATTATATATCTTTACATTAAACTCCTCGGAATCTTCTATAACAAAGGACTGTAAAGTTTTCTGAGCAGAACTGATATTTGCAATAAGTTCTTTTTTAATATTAGTTGGTGCACATATCCTCTGAAGGAGTTCTTCTCTTCCAGTAGAGTTAAGGTTCCAGAGAATAACCATTAGATAAATAAATTCTTTCCTATATTCTTCTTTTAAAAAAAGAAGTTCTATGCCTTGTATTGTTTCATATGCCTTTGCAAGATCATTATAAATTGTTCTTTCTTCAATGCTTGGATGAATTAATCTAAGCAAACCATAATCTCCAAGTCTTTTTATTGAATTATGTGGTAAAGTCTCTTTTAGCAGTAAAATAAGCTCTTCATAAAGTCTTAGTCCTTTAAGTTTTTCAAAAATATTCATCCTAACTGCGAGCTTTATTAGATTTTCAGTATGTTTTGATATTTTAAATCCTAATTTTTCTGAAAATCTTATAGCTCTTATCGCTCTGGTAGGATCTTCAACAAAACTCAGATTATGAAGTACTCTTATTTTTTTATCTTTTATGTCTCTCTGCCCGCCAAAAAAATCTATAAGCAGGCCAAAATCTTTTGTATTGAGTTTAACTGCAAGAGCATTTATTGTGAAATCTCTTCTGTATAAATCCTTTTTTATTGATGATGTTTCAACCTTCGGCAAAGCTGCTGGTGATTCATAGTATTCTGTTCTGGCAGTTGCAATATCTATATAGAACTTTTTTATTTCACCATTTTTTTCAATTTCTTTTAAAATTTTAGCTGTGGCAAATCTTGGATACGGCGTCACTTTGCCATCTATCTTTTTTGCAAGTTCACGTGCAAAAGCTATTCCATCTCCTTCAACCACTATATCTATGTCTGGACTTGGTCTTCTCATCAGAATATCCCTTACTGACCCACCTACTAAATAAGCTCCATATCCCATTTCTTCAGCAAGATTTCCTGTAATACGAAGGATTTCATAAACTTCGTTAGATAAAAATTCTTTCATTAAATTTGCCACATTTCGTCTGGATTCTTCAGCTTCTTCTCTGGGTTTTGAAATCTTAAATTTTCGTATAAGTTCCTCATATAAATTTCGTAATATATCAGTTCTTGTAATAACTCCAACTACTCTTTGTTCCCTCAAAATCGGGACAAATCTTTGATTAAGTTCAACCATATTTTTTTCTATTTCCCATAAAGGCGTATCTTCTTCTGCAGTATAGGCATCGGTCGTAGCAAAATCTCCAACTTTTGATCTTTTTAGTCCATGAAATATAGCTTTTTCAACTATTCCTCTTGTTATTACTCCGATAAAATTTTCTCCTTTAAGCACAGGTATAGCATTTATCCCATATTTTGTCATCATTTCTTCAACTTCTTTTATTGTTCTATCCCACTGTACAGATATGACAGGAGTTGTCATTAAATCTTTGGCAACTCTCTGAGGCTTTATATGTTCTCTTATAATTCCAAGAAGTTCATCAATAATTAGTTTTAATGGCCTTTCCTTTAATGTGACACTACCAGCTGCCCAATGTCCTCCTCCACCAAACTGACTTAGTATTAAACCAACATCTACTTGAGGTGTATTACTTCTTCCAATTATTAGAATTTTATCCTGCATCTCAATGATAAGAAAAAGAGCATCTGTGTCAATAATATCCATTACCTTGTGGGCAATATGGGAAATATCTTGAGGTTCTTCCTGAACACCATGACCTATGTTAATTCTTATTCCATTAATCAGATGTTCCTGTAAAGAGTTGAGTAACTCATTAAGTAATGATATTTCCTCTTTTGAAAATTCTTCCTTAAGAAATTGAGAAACTATTTTTAAATTTGCTCCCTTCTTAAGCAAGTATGCTACCGCCTCTACATCTCTTGATGTTGTAGAGGGGTAAAGAAGGCAACCCGTTTCCTCATATATTCCAAGACATAAAAGTGTTGCATCAAGAGGATTTATTGATATATTTTTCTTACGAAAAATTTCTGTAAAAAGTGATGCAAGAGCTCCGATTTGCTCTGTTATCTCAAAGTCTGCTTTTATATCATCATCACCCTTTGGATGATGGTCATAAAGATGCACCTTTACCCCTTTTTTTAAAAACTGTGCAACTTCTCCAATTCTCTGAATACTTCTTGTATCAACAACTACAAGAGTTCTAACTTTATCTGCTTCAATTTCCTTTATCTTCTTTATTTCAAAGGGATGGAAACTTTCAAAAAAAAGTTTTACTCTTCTTTCCATTGATCCTGGTAGTACAACAACCGCCTCTGGGTAGAGTTTTTTGGCTGACATACAGGATGCAATGGCATCAAAATCTGCATTAAGATGAGTGGTTATTATCTGCATCTATTTAATTTTTTTTAAAAGTTCTTCAAAAACAACAAGTTCTCTGTAATCATGGAGAACTGAAATAGCTGTTGTATATGTATGAATATTATTCTCTTCAATGGCAGCAATTGGATTAAGCCCTCCAACAACTATAATACCAACCCTATCCATTCCTACAGGAATATCAAGCAAGGGCTGATTTGGTTCACCAAACTTTATGATTCCTTTAAATCCTCTTTTTTGCATAATTGAGTAAATCTCCTTTACTTTATCAAGACATACAAGCGGAATCTCTCTAAAGCTTGCAAGAACTCGACCGAAACCATTTTTTATAGCTCCTAAGACATCTGTCATCTTACCTCTTATAAATATCTCAAGAGGATCCAAAGAAGTACCATCATAACTTATAAGCGCTCCAAATCTATAAGGTTCACCTTCTCTCACTTCAAGCACGCCTCCAAATCTTGATATTATAGGAATACCATGTTTTAACAAAATAGCATTTAGAGTAACACTACAAACTGTGCCAATACATATATGTCCTTCTGGTACGAGTATATTTTCACTATCCTTTTCAAGAAGAAGAATTCTGTCACTCATGACATAAGAAGAAACAAAAACATTTTCCATTGTTTTGAGAGCTTTTTTAATTTTATTCTTATGGATGTAGGTGGTATTTAAAATGAGACGTCCCTTCATTGAGTTTATATCAAAATCGGAGAGATAACTTAAGGTTTCAATTTTATTTATAATGAAGCCAACATTTTCAACAGTGCTTGCTGTTTCAAGTTCTTTTTTACCTCTCTCAGTAATCTTTCTTCCTTCCTTTCCATAAACTTTTGTTAATCCTTTTTCATCAAGAATTTTTAAGTGATATCTTACAGTCCTCTCTGATAGATTTATTCCATACATGTTTAGTTTTGTGGATATTTCTTTAGAACCAATTATTTTGTTTTCCTTAGAGAGAATCTTTAGAATAGATAGTAGCGTACGATTCATACTTCCTCCCTTTAATACTCATCTAAAATTATAACATGGCTTGATTTTTATAATAAAAAATTGTTTAAATATCACATTTTAATTGCACAATTTTTCAGGAGGATAATATGGATTTCTTTTTATCAATTTTCCCAATTCTGGTTGTTCTTATTGGCATGCTTGTTTTCTATCGTTCTGGTAGTTTTGTTTCTGTTATAGGTTGGATTCTTTCTGTAGTTGTAGCTGTTTACTATTTTAAAACTCCATGGAATGTTGTAATAGGCGCTACACTTACAGGAATTGTTAAAGCTTTTGGAATTTCACTTGCTGTTATTTTTACAATGTTTCTTATATTTTTAATGAGAGAAACGGGAGCATTAAAGAGAATTATTGAATATGTAAAAGCAATTGCACGAAATAAAGAAGAACAGACTCTTTTCATAGGGATGGGGTTTGGCTCTTTAAGTACATCATTGGGTATGGTAACTCCTGCAATGTTTCCACCTATTTTTTTATTACTTGGTTTTTCTCCTGTTGCAGCTATTAGTGTGAGTATTCTGTGTTATGATCCTCTCACATCATTTGCACTTTTTACAATTCCATTAACTTTACCATCAAAAGTTGCAATGACATTTGGAATCAAACCTCCAGGGATAGAAAACTTAGACCAATTTATATGGGATTATACCTTTAAAGTAACTGTTCTTTTACCGGTAATATCGGTAATCTTTGCTTTTTTAATGCTAAAAATGGTCGGTGGTAAAGAGGCTATTAAGAAAAACTGGAAGGCAGCATTAGTTTCTGGACTCATGTTGTCAGGGTCTGCTTTATTAGTTGCAGGATTAAGAATTCTTCCTGTTGAGATAATAGGAATTATTTCAGGATTGGTTACCATGATTACTGTCTATTTTATTTATCGCAGAAATAACGATAAAGAAACAGTTGGTAATTTATCATTTGATAATCAAATGTTCAAAGCTTGTTTACCATTTATTTTATTAGTAGTTATTTCTATTTTTGTTAATGTTCCTTCTGTAAAAAATTTTCTTGAAAACCTTTTGGGACAGAAAGAAATAATCAGAATTATTGCAGATAAAAAGGAAGATTTGAATATTTTAGGGAATGTATGGTTTTGGATAATGGTTGTTTCTTTCATTTCAATCTTTATTTTAAAACCAACGGGCAAACAACTAAGCAATGTTTTTAAACTCTGGATAACAAGAATCTGGGGACCATTTCTTGCCTATTCTCTTTTCTTTGCTGTTGCCTTTATAATGGCATGGTCTGCTATGGAAGTGGTTAATGGAAAACTTGTTCCCTCTCAGTATTTTGCTCAATACAATATGGATAGAATCATAGGAATAACCTTAGCAAATATTTTTGGTCCTGCCTATCCCTTTATAGCACCATTTTTGGGATTATTCGGTGCCTTTGTAGGTGGAAGCGAGACAGCTTCAAATGTTCTCTTTGCAAAAATTCAATGGGAGGCAACACTTTCAACAGTTGGTGCTGGTGCATTTATGTGGATTTATGCTGCCCACGCAGTAGGTGGTGGTATAGCATCAGCTATAACTCCATCAAAAATTACAAATGCTGCTGCGACAATAGGTGTAGGAGGTAAAGAAGAGGCTCAGTTCATTAAAGCAGTTCTTATTCCAGTTTTGCTAATGTGTGCCATAGTAGGATTGATGACTATGGTTATTATTTATTTATAATATTGTTTTACTGGCAACTTTATTTAAAAGCATTGTTATGTCTTAATTAGTGTGTTTTTTATCAGTTTTATGAAAATAAATATCTTTCTTAATACTTATATGGGCAAAACTTTAATATTTTAATATAATAAAGTATAATTTAAGTAAGATGCAGAAATTTAGTATTAGATGGCTTTTTTTAATAGTAATGATTGTTCTTCTAATAGTTATCTCCGCAAGTAACTATCTGTTTTCTTATTATTTTTATAAAGATTTTTTCAAGCATCATATTGAAACTGTATCTGATCTTTTTCATGAAGGAACTGAAAAAATATTTAAGCCAATTGATGTCTTTCTATATAATATTGATGGGCTGGTTTGCTTTAGGATTTTGAATTTTTACGAGGTTGAAAAGACAAATAAATTACTCATGGATTTTATGAAAAAACATCCTTATGTTACTTCAATAAACTATGGAGACGAAAGGGGAAATGGTTATCTTATTCTAAATGATAGAGGTCAATGGAAAAATAGAATTAAGAAAGCTGAAGATAAGGGATATGTAATCTGGAATACATTAGATAGTGATGGAAAAATAATAAAAAAGATAAGGGTAAAAGACAACTATGATCCAAGAGAAACTGTATGGTATAAACAGGCATTAAACTCCCAAGATATTCAGTGGAGTAAAGAGTATATATTAAGAACAACAAGAGACCCTGGAATTACAGCTTCTATAAATCTATGTAGAAATTCAAAAGAAGTGGTAGGCATTGATATAACAATTAAGGATTTATCCATTTTAATCAATAAATTAAGGGATTCCCTCCATCCAAAGGTAAAGCTTTATTTAGTGTCCGATGGAGAATATGTAATAGCCCATACTGATGAAATTCTGATAGAACCAGAAAAAATTTACAAGGTTGATGAAAAAAATTTTCCCTTACTTTTCAAGTCATTAAATTCACAAGAAAAAGATTCTGAGATCTTTCTTGATACACAGAGATGGTTTGTAAAGATTAAAAAATGGAAAAATAAAAACAGAGATTATTCACTTGTAGTTTTTATACCAATGACTGTTTTCACGGAGAAGTTTAATCAGAATCTCCTATATCAGTTGATTATATCATTGCTGTTCACTTTTCTTGTATTTTTTTATATATCCAGAGAATATTTAAAACCTCTAATGGACTTTGCGAAGGTATTACCAGAAATGGGATCAAGAAAAATTAAATTTGATAAATATTCACAAAGAAATGATGAGATTGGTTATTTAAGTAAAGCAATATCCGATGCTTCAGTGCAAATATTGAAAGCTAAGGAAATGGAAAGAAAAATTCAAGAAGCTAACCATTTTGAATCTGTAAAACGTTCTCTTGGTGAGGCAGTACACAGATTTAAGGATATTA
>JANXBR010000001.1 GCA_025060625.1 Thermodesulfovibrio sp. | reverse complement strand
CAGTTGCTTTTTTTCTGTCAGAGGTTTTAGTAGAAAATCTGAACTGTTTGCCTTTTATATTGATGGAAAACCACCAGATGTTGCCTCTTTTATACAGTCCCATGTTCTGCTCCTTTCTCCAGAACATGGCTTACTTGCTTGTCAAAGAGCTGTGATAAGGTAGGATAGACAAAGCTCATCAGGATGGTCAAGACTCCTTGAGGGCTTTTTGAATTTTTCTTTTGATAGAGATGACTATATCATCTACTTCAGGGTTTTTACTTAGGCGGGTTTGAATGAATTGCTCAATATCTTCACGTCTAAAACGGATTCTTCTTTGAAGTCTTACAAAAGGGATTATTCCTGTCTTTGTGTAGTGGTAAAGGGTTCTCTTTGTGATTTTAAGTATCCTTATAACTTCATCTGGCGTTAAAAGTTCCATTTACACTCCTTTTAAGGCAAAGGTTTTATTACAAACTTTGCATACATACCTAAGCACTCCATTTATCAGCTTTCTTGGCATAACCTGCTGGCAGTGGGGACATCTTTTGAGCTGTGCGTTGCTTCTGTTCAAAATTGACTTTATCCACTGGTGGCATTCTTGGTCATCCATAAAATCTGGTATTTCAACATCATAGTGTTGGGCTAAAGCATTTGCTATGATAAAAACTTTCTAATTCATTTCTGTTTTCCTTTCCTGAAAGGCGTTCTATAGTTTGGCATAGTCTTTCAATTCTTTCCCTTTCCTCTTGGATTAAGCGAACTCTTGACTTCTGATAAATCTTAACAAAAAGAAATATGGATAGAATGAAAGAAATAAACACCGCAAGAAAATAAACCGTTTCCCTGAAAAAGACTGAGAGGTTAAAACCTGTAAGCATAGTCAAGACAAAAGTCTGAGCTGGTGCGGCTTTCCAAAAGCTAACTCATTACCTGAAAAGCTTTTATCTTGTATGTATGTGCAAGGTGAGAGTATTTTTATAGTCATCTTCAAATCCTTATACCTTAAAAGAGCCTTTAAAGTGGCTAAATCAATTCCTTCATTTTAATGCTCTAAACTTATATTAATTTTGCTGTTAATATTAATTTATTTGTCTTTTATATATGTAGAAAAATACAGTAAAATTAATGGTTGCATAAATTAATTTGAGAATGTAATAATTTATCAGTATGATAGATAATAAAAATAAATTTTTGGATTTGCAACTAATACTCAACTCTATATTTGACTTAGTCGCTATTGTTGACACAGAAGGAAAAATCCTTTATTGTAATCAAGGTTTTGCCGAGTTTGTAAATAGAGACATTGATTCTATTATTGGACAAAAGTGTCATGAACTTGTTCATGGTTCTGAAACTTATTTTAAAGATTGTCCTTTGGTTGCTTCTCTTAAATCTGGAGAGAAAGAGACAAGGCAATTAAAATTAGGCGAAAAATATTTTTTAATTATAGTTAATCCAATAAAAGATGATAAAGGCAAAATTATAGGGTTTATCCATACTCTGCTTGATATAACAGAACAAAAAAAGATTGAAGAAGCTTTAAGGGAAAGCGAAGAGAAATACAGAACTATTATTGAAAATGCCGGTGAGGCAATAGTTATTACACAGGATGGTTTAGTTAAGTTTGTTAATCCTAAAAGCTATGAGATTTCAGGATATTCAGAAGAAGAACTTTTAACAAAGCCTTTTGCCGAATTTCTTCATCCAGAGGATAGACAGCAAGCAGTAGATTTACATATGAGATTATTAAGTGGAGAAAAAGGACTGCCGATGAATTATCAGGTAAGAATAATTGATAAAAGAGGTAATATAAAATGGCTTGACACCAATACAGCACTAATAAAATGGGAAAATAAACCTGCTACCTTAAACTTTATAAGAGATATTACAGAATTGAAAAAGGCAGAGGAAGAAAAAGAAGCCCTTTATAAACAGCTACTTCATGCTCAAAAAATGGAGGCAATTGGAAAGTTTGCAACAAGTATAGCTCATGATTTTAATAATATACTTACTTCAATAAAAGGTTTTACGCAGCTTGCCTTTTCATCTCTTTCTGAAAATGATCCTATCAGGTTTTATCTTAAAAATGTTTTGGCTTCATCTGAAAGAGCAGAAAAAATGATTAAACAACTGCTTGCTTTTAGCAGAAAACAAGTTTTAGAGAAAAAGGTTATAAATATAAATGAATTGGTTAAGGGGTTGGAATCTTTTATTAGTAGATTAATTGGCGAGGATATAATGTTAAGTTTTAACCTTTCGCCTGATATAGGATTAGTTGAGGTTGATCCTTCTCAAATAGAAAATATTATTGTGAATCTTGTGGCAAATGCAAAGGATGCTATGCCAACAGGAGGAATGCTTATAATTGAAACAGCAAATTTTGAAGTTGATGAAGAATTTATGAAAAGCCATGAAGGAGCTCAAATAGGACAGTATGTTATGTTGTCTATAAAAGATACAGGCTTTGGAATTCCCGAAGAGATAAAAGACAGAATTTTTGAACCATTTTTTACTACCAAAGAAAAGGGTACTGGATTAGGGCTTTCAACAGTATTTGATATTGTAAAACAGCATGGAGGCAATATATGGTGTGAAAGTGAAATAGGCAGAGGAACAACCTTTAAAATTTTACTTCCGAGAATTGAAAAAGAAAGGGAAAGAGAAATAATTGAAAAACTGGAGGATAAACTAATTAAGGGTCATGAGACTGTGCTTGTTATAGATGATGATGAAAAGGTAAGAGCTACTGTTCTTGAAATGTTAAAAAGGCTTGGTTATAAAACCCTTGAGGCTCCAAATCCAGATATAGCTTTATTTTTAGCTCAGTTTTACAATAATCCCATAGACCTTGTTATTTGTGATGTTGTTATGCCAGGGATGAGTGGTCCAAAACTTCTTAGTAAATTTAAAAGTTATCGTCCCGATGTAAAAATTTTATATATGTCAGGTTATACAGATGATGTTATAGCTACACATGGAATTCTTGAAAAAGGTATTAATTTCATTCAAAAGCCCTTCAGCATAGAAGCCCTTTCAAGCAAAATAAGAGAAGCTCTTGACAAAAAAAGATTAACATGATTGTAGATTGTTTACTGGCTTATTAATTTATGAGTTTTAGAAAAAGATATGCACTAAGTATTCCTCTAATTTATGCCTCTATAGGCGCTTTATGGATACTTTTCTCCGATAGAATTCTTGCCAGTTTTGTTCATGATATTGAACTATATGCGCAATATCAAACTTATAAAGGATGGGTATATGTTTGTGCTACTTCTTTCCTTCTTTATCTATTGATTAGAGCCTATGTTTTTAGAGTTGAAAAATATGAAAAGGAGTTAAAGAAGGAGAGAGATTATAATAGACTTCTCTTTGAAAAATCTTCGATGGGACTTGTTTTATGCAAGATAGATGGAACATTGGTTGATGTAAATGAGGCTTATGCAAAAATTATAGGTAGAACTGTGGATGAAACCCTTAAGCTTACCTATTGGGATATTACACCACAAGAATACAAAGAAGAAGAGCTAAAACAAATTGAATCTCTAAAGAATACTGGTAGATACGGACCCTATGAAAAACACTATATCCATAAAGACGGACATTTAGTTCCAGTTAGACTTCAAGGGATTTTGATAAAAATAAATGGCGAGGAATTCATATTGTCAAGCGTGGAAGATATAACAGAGCTAAAAATTGCTGAAAAGGCATTAAAGGAAAGTGAGCAAAGATATAGGGAAGTGGTTGATAATGCAACCAGTGTGATACTAAGGTTGAGTATTGATGGAAAGATTAATTTTATAAATAAATTTGGTGTGGAATTTTTTGGCTTTTCCTATGATGAATTAATTGGTAAAGATGTTATTGGCACAATTGTGCCTGAAAGAGAAACTACTGGAAGAGACTTGAAGGAATTCATAAGCAGTATATTGAAAAATACTGAAAAGTATAAATATAACATAAATGAAAATATTAAAAAGAATGGAGAAAGAGTCTGGATATTTTGGGTTAACAAGGTTATATATGATGAGCAGAGAAAACCAAAGGAAATACTCAGTATCGGCACAGACATAACAGAGCTTAAAAAAGCCAATGAAGAACTTGAAAGATACAAGGGACATCTTGAAAAGCTTGTAAGTGAAAGAACCCGAGAGCTTGAAGAGGCAAACGAAAGGCTTAAAGAGCTTGACAGACTTAAATCAATGTTTATTGCAACGATGAGCCATGAACTGAGAACTCCTCTTAATTCAATAATAGGTTTTTCAAGTATTCTTCTTAATGAGTGGCTTGGACCACTTAATGAAGAACAAAAACTAAACATTGCTACAATTAATAGGGCTGGTAAACATCTTTTGGCTCTTATAAATGATGTAATAGACATATCCAAAATTGAAGCAGGTGTTATAGATGTATTTCCTGAAGATTTTGAACTTTCTGAATTAATTACAGAGGCAATAAAAAACTTTGAGAATGATATTACTAAAAAGAATTTAAAATTAAGTGTAGATATCCAATCTATCAAAATGCATACAGACAGAAGAAGACTTTTTCAGTGTATTATGAATCTTTTGAGCAATGCTATAAAATTTACAGAAAAGGGATTTATAAAGATGAGCTCTTCTGTGAATGGAGATTTTGTTGAAATAATTGTTGAAGACTCTGGGACAGGCATAAAAGAAGAGGATTTAATGAAACTTTTTAAACCCTTTCAGAGATTTGAAATGCCTGATAAAGCTAAAATACCGGGAACAGGACTCGGACTTTATTTAACAAGAAAAATAGTTACAGAAATTCTTAAAGGTGATATAATTGTAAAAAGTAAATATGGTGTAGGTAGCAAATTTATTTTAAAAATTCCTGTAAAATTAATGTAACAAAAATTATGTAAAATTAACTTATGAGAAAAGTCCTTGTCATAGAAGACAATACTGACAATCTAAGGCTTATAACCTATGCCTTAAAAAGAGCAGGCTATGAAGTAGTTTATGCTCAAACTGGTGAAGAGGGAGTCGAGAAAGCTTTAAAGGAAAAACCATTTTTTATCATAATGGATATAAATCTTCCTGGTATTGATGGATTGGAGGCAACTAAAAGAATTAGAGCTTTAGAGGAGGTGAAAGATATACCAATAATAGCAATAACCTCTTATGCAATGGTAGGAGACAGAGAGAAAATGCTTTCAGCAGGATGTAATGGATATCTTGAAAAGCCCATAGATCCTCTTACTGTTGTTGACTCAATTCATAAGTTTTTAAAGATTAGTTAGCAGAGAGGTTTTATTATGAAAGTTTTAATAGTAGATGACAATGATGATGACAGAAGGCTATTAAAGTTAGACTTAAAACATCATGGTTTAGATGTTATTGAAGCCTCAGATGGTAAAGAAGCACTTGAGTTAGCAATAAGGGAAAAGCCAGAACTTATTATTTCAGATATATTAATGCCTAAAATGGATGGATTTGAGCTTTTATGGAGTCTTAAACAAAATGAACAAACTAAAAATATTCCTTTTATTTTTTATTCTGCCATATATACAGGTGAAAAAGACAAAAAACTTGCAATTGCTCTTGGAGCAGAGGCATTTATTGAAAAACCTCAAGAACCTGAAGAACTTTATAGAAAAATTTCTGAGGTTGTTGAAGAATGTAAATTGAAAAAAGTTTCAAATCTTCCTAATATGGAAGTATTAATGAAGGAACAGGACTTTTTAAAAGCCTACAGCCAGATAATTGCCTCAAAATTGGAACAAAAGGTGCGGGAACTTTTTGAATTAAATAAAAAATATTCTAAACTTTATAATGAATTTAAAGCTCTTCTTGATTCTATGCCAGATCTCATATGTTTGCTCGATTCAGATTTGAAAATAGTATGGGTTAACAGAAGATTTGAAACGAATTTTAATAAAAAAGCTGAGGAAATTATAGGTAAACATTGTTACAGTTTTGTTCTTAATAGAGATATTCCTTGCGATAATTGTCCTGCAAAAAAGGCTTTTTTAACTGGAGATGTTATATCTGCAGAGAAGAAATCACAGGATGGAAAAATCTGGGATATAAGGGCTGTACCAATAAAAGATGACAAAGGCAAGGTTGTCAATGTTATAGAAATTGCAAGAGATATTACAGAGGAGAAAAAAACACAGGAACAACTCATTCATGCACAAAGGATGGAGGACATAGGCATTCTTGCAGGAGGAATAGCCCATGACTTTAGAAACATGCTTACACCAATTATAGGTTTTGCACAGCTTATCAAGATATCTGTAGATAAATCATCTCCTCTCTATGATTATGCAGACAACATAATCTCTGCTGGAGAGAATGCTGCCTCTTTAGCACAGGGATTGTTGGCTTTTAGTAGAAAACAGATTCTTGATATAAAACCGGTTATAATAGACAATTTAATTAATGATTTTTCAAAGATTATTTCAAGAGTTATTGGCGAAGATATAGAATTAAAATTTAATTTAAATTCGGGTAAACATTTAGTAATGGCAGATGTTACTCAAATTCAGCAAGTATTAATGAACTTAGTTGCCAATGCAAGAGATGCCATGCCAAAAGGTGGTATTCTTACAATTTCAACAGAAGTGATTGATCTTGATGAAAATTTTATAAAAATTCACGGATTTGGAGAGCTTGGCAGATATATTCTTATTACTGTAAGCGATACAGGTGTAGGTATGGACGAAGCTACAAAGCCCAAGATTTTTGAGCCTTTTTTTACAACAAAGCCTGTTGGTAAAGGTACAGGGCTCGGGCTTTCTATTGTATACGGTATTGTAAAACAGCATAAAGGATACATTAATGTCTACAGTGAATTAGGCATAGGAACTACCTTTAGGATATATCTACCTGTAGCAGAAGAAAGAGAAGAGGTCGCAAAAGAAGAAATTCATATAGATTTGGATTATCTTAAAGGAGAAGGTGAAACTATTTTATTGGTTGAAGATGACGAAATTGTTAGAAGTTATATGAAGACAGTTTTAGAGGAGGCTAATTATAGAGTTATTGAGGCAAAAAATGGACAGGAAGGAATTGATAAATTTATTGAAAATAAGGACATTATCCAGCTTGTCCTTCACGATATAATAATGCCTGTAAAAAATGGAAAAGAGGTATTAGAAGAGATAAAAATTTTCAAGCCAGAAATAAAATATATCTTTATGAGCGGTTATACCTCTGACATAATCTTTGAAAGAGGCATCATTGAAAAAGATATTGAATATATTTCAAAGCCTATTTCTCCAGTTGCTTTACTTCAAAAAGTGAAGGAAGTCCTTTCTAAAAGCTGATAATGACAAATGCTATTAAAAATTTTTATGCCCATCAATTAATTTTATGGTTGTTAGCAAACATAGCGATAATTTAATTAAATTGCTCATTTTTGTTTTATAATGATATAATTTTTTCACTATTTAAGAAGGACTAATCATGAGAGTAATCATTGTTGGTGCAGGAGAAGTTGGATATCAAATTGCAAAGTTTCTTACCTATGAAGGTATAGATGTTGTAATTATTGACAGAGATGGAAGTAAATTGAAAAGAATTTCAGAAGAGCTTGACATTGCCACAATAGAGGCTGAAGGAAGTGACCCCTCAGCCTTTAAAGAGGCAGGTGCAGACAAGGCAGACCTTTTAATTGCAGTGACAAACAGTGATGAAACAAACATGATTGCCTGCCTAATTGGCAAGGCAATGTTTAATATAAAGAGAAAAATTGCAAGAATTAGAAACCCCGACTATTTTTTTAACAAAGAACTGCTTGGTAAAGCAAATTTAGATATTGATCCAGCAATTAATCCAGAACTTGAGGCAGCAGAGGCAGTTTCCAGACTAATTGAAAATCCCTTTGCCAGTGAGGTAATAGGTTTTGAAAAAGGAAAAATCATGGTAATAGGTTTTAAAATTCCTAAGGACAGTCCTGTAAACGGTAAAAAACTTAAATCAATAAGGGCTCTTTTAAATAAAGACCTGATAATTGGTGTAATAGAGAGAGATGAAAATGTCAAAGTTCCAGTTGGTGATGATGTTTTACAGGAAGGAGACATTGTTTATATGCCTATTCCAAAAGAACACATACAAGAAGTTGCACAAAGCCTTGGGGTTCATAGTAGTCCTGCAAAGAAAATTATGATACTTGGTGGTGGAAGAATTGGATATTACATTGCAAGCAAAATGGAAAACAAGGCAGACATTAAAATCATAGAAAAAGACTCTGAAAGATGCAAATTTCTTAGCAAGCATCTTGGCAGAACTTTGGTTCTTCATGGTGACGGTGCAGACAAACAGCTTTTAATTGAGGAAAACATAAGTAATATGGATACTTATATTGCCTCCTCCAACAATGATGAGCTAAATATTATGGCATCACTTCTTGCTAAAAAACTTGGTGCTAAAAAGGTTATAGCTCTCGTAAATAGAACAGATTATGTGCCCCTTGCCCATAACTTAGGAATACAGTCTGTTTTAAGTCCAAGACTTATTACAGCGAGCATAATTTTGAGATACCTAAGGCAAGGAGAAGTTATCTCTTTAACTGCAATTGCTGAAAACAAAGCTGAAATAATGGAGGTAGAGGTTTCTGAGGATTCTGATATTGTAGGTAGAACCCTAAAAGAAGGGATTTTCCCCAAGAATTCAATACTTGGAGCAATTATCAGAGGAGAAAAAATTATTATCCCTACAGGTGATGATCTGATTAAATCAAAGGATAAACTGATAATATTTACCCTTAAAGATTCCATAAGGGAAGTGGAAAAACTTCTTACATGAATTTTAAAACAGTTTTCAATATTGTAGGCATAATTCTTATTATTCTTTCAATTTTTATGCTTTTACCAGTAGGCGTATCAATTATTAATCATTCTTCAGATTTAACAGCATTGGTATTTTCTTTTTTTCTCACTTTCTTTTCTGGGACTGTTATGCTTGCCATAACAAAACAATATAGACATGAAGATTTAATGTATAGAGAAGCCTTTATGACAGTTACGTTGTCATGGCTCAGTGTGTCTTTTTTTGGTTGTCTTCCCTATATATTTACTGGTTCAGTGAGTTCTTTTACAGATGCTTTTTTTGAAGCAATGTCAGGGTTTACTACAACAGGTGCGAGTATTTTTGCGGATGTAGAAAGTCTTCCTGCAGGTTTACTTTTCTGGAGAAGCATGACACAGTGGATAGGCGGCATGGGTATAATAGTGTTTGCTCTTGCTGTTTTGCCCATAATTGGAACAGGTGGCATGCAACTTTTTAAAGCAGAGGTTCCTGAGATAAGCGTGGATAAATTAAGACCAAGGATTATTGATACTGCGAAAGCCTTATGGCTTATTTATGCTGCCATAACTTTATTGATAATAATTCTCTATCTGATTGCAGGCATGAATTTATATGATGCTGTTTGTCATGCTTTTACGACTATTTCTACAGGTGGATTTTCAACAAAAAATGCAAGCATTGGTCATTTTAATAGCCCCTTTCTTGATTATGCTGTAAGCATAGGTATGTTTCTTGGAGGAGTTAACTTTGCCCTTTATTTTTATTTCATAAGAGGCAATTTCAAAATATTTTTAAGAAATGCAGAGTTTAAATTTTATTTTTCTGTCATTCTTTTAACAATTCTAATTCTTACCATTGATCTTTGGCTTTATACCTATGATTCAACTTTTGACTCTTTGAGATATTCTGTTTTTCAAGTTATATCAATAATTACAACGACAGGTTATGCAACTGCAGACTATTTGAAATGGAGTTCCTTTTGTCAGCTGGTTTTATTAATAATAATGTTTCTTGGAGGAATGATAGGCTCAACAGGTGGTGGAATAAAACAGGTAAGGGTTTATCTTATGATAAAACAGATATTCAGAGAGTTTTATCAGCTTATTCATCCAAGAGCTGTATTGGCATTAAAACTTGATGACAAGTTTCTTACTAAGGAAACACTTGGTAGCATTTGGGGTTTTGTTTTTCTTGCCCTATTTTTATGTGCTATTTCAAGCATTGCAATGACAGCAACAGGGCTTGATATTATAACTTCCATTTCAACAGTTATTTCAGCCATGAATAATGTGGGACCTGCCTTAGGAGAAGCTGGTCCAGCAGGAAATTATTCGGGTATCCCTGTTTTTGGTAAATGGATACTTATTTTCTGCATGCTTGCAGGAAGGCTTGAGTATTATACGTTGCTTATACTTTTTACACCTGCATTCTGGAAGAGATAGGATGAAAAGTTTTCAACATAGCTTGATTTCGCTTCTTGATAGACTTTTGGATATTTCTATAACTCGCTTCACTACAGCTCAAAACTCACTCCTTTGGAGCTCAAACAGTTGCGACTGTTTAACGCTTCGCTTGTTAAGAAATGTTATCCAAAAGCCTCTAAAATTGCTCAATTAAACTATATTGAGAATAGTTTATTAAAAATCAAATTTTACTTTTCCTTACTGGGATATACTCAACAGACTGTCTTACAGGCTGCGGATAGAGATTCATAAGTAGCATTATTTCTTTGGGCATAGCTGTTGAAACAGGAAGGCCGAGTTCTTTTGCTTCTTCTGCACTTATTGGATAATCATGGGTCCACTTTCCTGAAACAAGCTTTTCAGCAACTTCTTTTGCTTTTTCCTCTGGATGACTTCTGGACATTATCTCAATTATTGTCTCTTTCATCTGTCTTATTGCCTTTTCAGCTTGATCAGCAAGGATAAGGGTTGAGTCATCAATTTCATTAATTGGTTTTTTCTGAATCACATTAAGAATTGATACAGCAGGAAACTGTCCGAGTTGTGGGTCAAGTGGACCAAGCACAGCATGCTCACACATTACAATTTCATCTGCTGAAAGGGCAATCAAAGTACCTCCAGACATGGCATAGTGGGGAACAAAGACTGTAACCTTTCCTTTATGTTTTGATAGAGCTCTTGCAATCTGAGTGGAGGCAATTGCAAGCCCGCCTGGGGTATGAACTACAAGATCAATGGGCATGTCATCATCGGTCATGTGAATTGCCCTTAAAACTTCTTCAGAGTCATTAATATCAATAAATCGCATTATGGGAAATCCAAGAAAGCTCATAGTTTCCTGTCTATGAACAAGTAAGATTACTCGGCTACCTCTTTGTTTTTCAATCTCTGCAAGAAGCTTCATACGAGCATTTTCTAAAAGTTTTTGTCTGATTATAGGTTGTATAGCAATGATTATGAGAAAAATCCAGAAAAATATCATTGGATCAAACTGCATTTTCACCTCTAAGAAAAATTATTTTGTATATATTTTACTCTATTTTTCCCAGATTTTTTTGCTTCATATAGAGCTCTATCAGCTAAATCAATCAATTGTATATAGTCAATGTTATTTTCGGGAATAATAGAGGCTACTCCAATGCTTACAGTTATAAAGGGCATTACAGTTGAGTATAAGTGTTCTATTTTTACGTCCTCTACAGTCTTCCTTATTTTTTCTGCAAATATAACAGCTTTTTCAATTGTTGTATAGGGTAGAATAACAGCAAATTCCTCTCCTCCATATCGGGCTACAAAATCTGTTGCTCTCCTTAGAGTTGAGACGATGGCATTTGCCACAGCTTTTAAACATTCATCACCAGCAAGATGACCGTAGTTGTCATTGTAAAGCTTGAAATTATCTATGTCAATTAGCATGACTGATAATGGTTGCTTGCTTCTCTGCGAACGTTTCCATTCATAGTCCATTACTTCATCAAATCGCCTTCTGTTTGCCACCCCAGTAAGTCCATCAGTGAGAGAAAGCGAGGCAAGAAGGTCAGATTTTCTTTTTAATTCAAGATGATTTTTAATTCTTGCTTTAATAACAGCCATTCTAAAGGGTTTACTGAAATAGTCAATTGCACCCAATTCAAGACCTACTGTTTCATCTTCTTCAGAATTTTTTGATGTTATAAATATAACCGGAATTTTTTCTGTAGCAATGTCTTCTTTAAGTTTTCTACATACTTCATAACCATCCATTTCTGGCATAATTATATCAAGAAGGATAAGATCTGGCATCTCAGCTTTTGCTCTTTTCAATGCTTCTTCGCCATTTGTTGCTATAAAAATGTCATAGGTATCTTTTAATGCTTCGCCAAGTGTTATTACAGTTGTTGGGTCATCATCAACAATAAGTATTTTTTCTCTAATGTTATTCATAATTTATTCCTTAAAATCAAGCTCTCTAAGTATTTCCTTAGCTTTGTCCATCTGGAGCATATTAAGATGTTTCTCAATTTCTAAAATTTCTGCATTATTAGCACCTAAGGTTAATTTTAACTCCTCAAATTTAGAAAATGCCGTAAAGCTTCCTTTTTCAAGCAATTCATAAAGTTCATTTTTTAGATTTTCTATTTTTTCTTTGTCCTGAGAATTTTCAAATTTAGATATGTCTTTGACATTTTCATTTATTCTAATTATTTCCTCTATATCCCTATTAACCAGCTCTAATTGAGATAAAAGGTTATAGATTTTTTCAGAGTTAATGTTTTTTCCCTTCAATTCTTCCTCAAGGATAAAGGAATTTTCTTGAATTTCCTTTGCTCCAATGTTTCCTGCCATTCCTCTCAATGTATGAAGAAGCTTTGTTAAACTAAGATAATCATTATTTTTTAAAGCATTCTCGATCTGGTACTCTATTTTTTTGCTTTCTTCGATAAAGGTTTGTAAAATTTTTATTAAAGCCTCTTTATTACCTCCTATTCTTTCTAAAGTTCTTTTGATATCTAATTTACCAACTCTTTCGGGTAACCTTAATTTCTCTCTTGACTCGTTTTTTTCATAGTTTGTTTTTTCATATTTGGGCTTTATCCATTTTGATAAAGTTTTAAATAACTCCTCTCTATCTAAGGGTTTTGTCAGATAGTCATCCATACCACAGGAAAGACATCTTTCTTTATCTTCCATTAATGCATGCGCTGTAAGAGCAACTATTGGTATATGTTTATGTTGTTTGCTTTCCCTTATTATTCTTGTTACTTCAAAGCCATCCATCTCAGGCATCTGAATATCCATCAATATAAGGTCATATAATCTATCCATGCTAAATAATTTTTGTATGGCCTCAGCACCATTGTTGGCAATATCTACTATTATATCAGCTTCTTGAAGCATTTCTAATGCAACCTGCTGGTTTAAAAGGTTATCCTCAACAAGTAGAATACGAGAACCATTAAGATAGAGATATTCCTTTTGTAAATCTTCAATTTTGTCCTTTTCTATAATTTCTATGCTTTCATCAAAAAGCCTTAACAGTGTATCTATCATCATTGACTCATTCAGGGGTTTTGTTATAAAGGCATCCACTCTTAGAGGTTCTATTTGAAGCTTGATTCTATCCAGAAGATTTTCTGGTACCATAATAGCTACTGCAAGACTGTTAAAACTTATTTCTCTAAATTTTGTTAATATTTCCTTTGAAGCTATCTGCCAGTCTATTAAAACCACTGAATAGGGCTTTTCTATTTCTTTACTGTCTAAACTAACTAAAGCCTCATCAGCTGATTGGAATGAATTAACTATAAAATTATAGGATTCAAGTATTTCCCTTAGGAACTCCCTTACTGCATTGCTTTGATCAATTATGATAATTCTTTTCCCTTGAAATATTTCTATCATCTTATTTTCAATAGAATAATCAATTTTTTGCCTTTTAAAAGGTAAAGTAAAATAAAATTTACTTCCCTTTCCCAATTCACTTTTCAAGCCAAATTTCCCTCCCATTAATTCAATGAGAGATTTGCAGATTGAAAGTCCAAGCCCTGTTCCACCGAATTTTCTTGTTGTAGAACCATCAGCCTGTGTGAATGGTTCAAAGAGTTCCTTTTGTTTTTCTAAGGGTATTCCTATTCCTGTATCTGTTACGGAAAATAATAAAGTTACTGTGTCTTCATGGAAAGGTTTTTCATTATTAAGCTCAACTTTTACTACAACTGCTCCTTTTTCTGTGAATTTAATTGCATTGTCAATTAGGTTAATGAGTATCTGCTCAAGTCTAAAGGGATCTCCTATCAAATATCGGGGCACTTGTCTTTTTGCAAAAACGCATAACTCAAGTCCCTTATCGTATGCTTTATTACCAAGCATATTAGCAATATTATTAAGCACATCTGTTAGATAAAACTCTGTAGAGTCAATTTTAAGTTTTTTAGCTTCAATCTTTGAGAAGTCAAGAATATCATTAATGGTTTTTAGAAGAGTATTAGAGGCAAGCTTTATTTTTCCTATATAGTCTCTTTGTTTTGCTGAAAGTTCAGTTTTTGACATTAAGTTGACAAAACCAATTATGGCATTTAAAGGTGTTCTTATCTCATGGCTCATATTTGCCAAGAATTCACTTTTTGCAGCTGAGGCTGATTGAGCAGCTTTAGTAAGCTGTTTTTGTGTGTTTACAGCCTCTTCAAGTTCAATATTTATTTTTCTCAGTTGATCTGTTCGTTCATCAACAATTTTTTCCAGATTGTCTCTTGAGTCTCTCAATTCCATCATCTGATTTTTAATGGTCTGTGACATCTGATTAAAGGATTCTCCAAGAGCTCCTATCTCGTCTTTTTGAGTTATTTTTATCGTGTTTTCGTAGTTGAAATCCCTTATTTTTTTTGTCTGTTCTAATAGGCTTTGAATTTTGCGAACTACAAAATGTGACATGAAAAAGCCAAGTAGAACAACTACTGCAGTGAAAGTTATGATAAAATTAATTATAACTTCCATTATTGCCTGATTTACTTTTTCATCAATGAATTTCTTGGGAAATCCAAGCCTTATCACACCAATATGGGTATTTTTAGAGTCAAATATAGGTATGGTAACATCATAATAAATATTTCCATCAAATCTGTGATAAATCTGAGATAAAGGTTCTTTAGAACTTATACTCTTTTTTGAAGCCTCGTCAGTGAAGACTTTTCCTATTAATGAAGCATCACTGTGATATAAAACTTTTCCCTCTGGATTTCCTATTGCCACATATCTTATATGAGGATTTTGCTTTACAATTTGTTCGCATTTTTTATTAAGTCCATAAAGAGAGTCAATAGGTAACCCAAGATTTAAAAGTTCTGTTACGATTGAGTGTAAACTGTATCCAAGACCATAACTACCTGTTAAAAGGGCATTGGTGTAATTTTCTTTAAAACGAAGAATGTTTATAACAGAATTTGCTGTCATTGATATAAAAATAATGCTTGCTGTGATAGTTATGATTTTTTTGCTAAGACTCATTTTTTCCTACCTTACAATATTTTCACCAGAAAGCTGAAGAATCTCAACAGGTATAGTAATGCCAAATTTTTTTGCTTTTTTGAGATCCACTGCAAAACCAAATTTTTTGGGCCATTCGGGTTTTATTTCACTTACCTTTTTACCATTAAAAATATCAACCACCATTTTTGAAGCCTGCTCACCTATGCTTTCATGAGAAGGATAAACTACAGCTGTGGCACCCCAACCAGAGACCACATCATCTTTTACAAGACCAATTAGAGGTTTTTTTGAATTTTTATATATGACCTCTGAAAAATATCTTCTTGTTCCCATCTGATCACAGGGTTTAATATATGCATCAACTAAGGAATCAAGCTCTTTTATATATTTTTTAGCCATATTTGCCATCCTAATGTCTCCGAGCTCTCCCTTTACCAGAGGTACTGACCGAAATATGATTTTTATATCCCTAAATTCAGGGTCATTTTTAATTAAATCTTCAAGCCAAGCTCTGTAACTGTGAGACTGCGGCATATCAGCATATATAAGAGCAAAAGTTTTAGCATTTGGCATAAGTTGCCGTATAAATTTCATTCTTGCCTTAACAGGAACAGGATAGGAAACACCTGTAAAATTTGCCTCTGGATTACTCTCAAAGTCTTTTATTACACCTATTCCAACAGGATCTGTTGGAGAGGCAAAAACAATTGGTTGGCTTTTTCCATAGAGAGCTCTCTTTGCTGCAACAGTAGCGGCTGTTCCACCAACTACGATCACATCATAATTATTCTTTATCTCCTCTTTTAATATTCTTACACCCCTGTCAATGTCATTACCAATGAATACCTGTTTTACTGATAAATTTTTACCTTCAAAATAACCGAAATTCCTTAGTGATTTCAAAAGTGCAACTCTTACTTCATTGTAGGGATAACCCTCTTGAGAGTCAAATATGAGTAGCTTGAAAACTTTATTAGATTCAACTTTTGTGAGAAAGATGTAGAATATGAAAAATATGAAAAATATAAAGATGAAAAGGTGAGGGTTTAAATTTATTTTCTTCACGTATATTTTTCCTTTTTTATCTTAGCTGAATAACAAAGGTTATCCTTCTTTTATCTCTCTTAAAAATTCAGCAGCAACTTCAGGTAAAAGAGGGTTTCTATAAATGCCTGTGCCAAGTTCAAATCCAGAGGCTTGAGCAACTCTTGGCACAATGCTTATATACCAGTGTAGGTATTCTAAATTATCTTCTACTGGTTTTCCAGACCGTAAGACATAATTAAAATCAGGATTTTCAAGTCCATAATAAAGCTTTGCCATGGTGAATTTAAGATTATAGGCAAGATCCCACATTTCATTTTCCTTTATTGATGAAAATGCTCCTGAATGTCTTTTGGGAAAAATCCAGATATGAAAGGGAGAAAGAGAGGCAAAAGGAATAAATGAGACAAAATGTTCTGTTTCTAAGATAATTCTTTTTCCATCTGAAAGCTCATCTTGTAATGTTTTACAAAAAATGCACTCTCCTGTGTTGTCAAAAAAGTTTATTGCTCTCATCATTCTATTTCTTGTTGTTAATGGGAAAATAGGTAATCCTACAATTTCTGAAAAGGGATGTTGAATTTTAGTTCCTGAGGCATGTCCCTGATTTTTAAAGATTATTACATGTTCCACTATTGTATTACTATATAGTGTAAGAAATCTTTCCTTATAAGTTTGTAAAACATCTTTAAGCTGAACAAGAGGCATTATTGCTGTGGTATGATTATGTATGGGAGATTCTATGATTACTTCATGAATTCCTGCACCGGTTATTGATTTTTTTAAGCCTTCTTCTTTTCGTATTTTTTGTGTTTCTTTAGACAATACAGGATATTTATTATTTACTACTCTTATTCTCCAACCTTTGTCATCTCTAATTTTATAAATTTCTGAAGGAGTATATACTTCATGACCTGGACAGAAAGGACAGTTTTCTGAAAATTCAGGAAGTTTTCTCTTTTCCCTAATGGCAAAATCCTTAGGAGATTTATCACCACTCATTATAACCCATTCATTTGTAATTATATTTAACCTTAATTCAGACATTTTTGGCTCATATCAATTTTAAGCCTTATCGCCTCTTCCCCAGATTATTTCAACCGCAGAGTATTTTATAGCTTTTTTTATTATTTCTTCAAAATTAATTGAAGAATGTCCCTTTGTTGCAATAACATATTGAAAGTTACCCAGATGCCTGGAATTAAGGAAAAGAGGTTTTAATATCTCTGAAACTATTGATGATGAAGTTTTTAAATCAATATCTACTACTTTATTATCTGGTGTTTTAAGCTGAAAACTAAGAGGATTAACTCCTTCAAAAACTGTAGATGGTAAAAGAGGTTCGGTAAACATGTGAATCTGTTCAAAGCCTGCCTTTTTTATGGCATAATGAAGACTCCAGGGTTTCCATCTGGTTACATGATTGGGTGGATAATCATTATGCCACCATTTATACTTTCTATAACCTCTTGCTGTATTTTCAAATTTATAGAAGGGTGAACAGCTTAAGATTAGAATTCCATCTTTATCAAGAAGTGAGTATAAATTCTGTAAAAATTTTGATGGTTCATGGACATGTTCAAGAACTTCAAAGGCTGTTATGACTTTGTAGAAGCCTTTATATTCCTCAGGAATTTCATCCAGGGATACTGCCTTAATAACATTTAGTTTAAATTTTTCCTTAGCTATTTTAACTGTCTCTTCAGAAGCCTCAATGCCATAAACTTCAAAACCGAATTTTCTTGCAATTAGCATAAAAAATCCTGTTGAACATCCTACATAAAGAAGTCTGCCTTTTGGAATCTGAGATAGAATAGGAAGTAAAACATTAAATCTCGGAAGTTTTTCCCATTTATTTATCTCTTCCTCTTCATCTTTAACATCTTTATAAAAATCATAGGCAGTATATCCAAAATTTAGGAGATCTTCATGTTTTTTCCCATAAATCTCTTCATAATCCATAACCTTCATTGGATAGGTAAAATGAATACCACATGAAGGACATTCAAAAACTCTTGAGCGATTAATTACTTCAAATAGAGGTATTTCACCTGAAAAATCACATACTATGCAACTTTTTGGCTTTTCATAATTTTTCTGAGTAAGCAACTCAGCATCTTTAAGAGCAAAATATACCACCTTGGGTGGGATACTCTCTATGCAGGGACTGTAAAACTGTCTTTTTATCTGTGCTTCAATGCATGGTTCTTCAGTAGCATGTCTCATACAAGGTGATATACATATTTGTCCTTTATAGTTTGGTGATAGAGGTATTACTGTTGAGTAGTTTGATGTTCTTAATTCTGCATCTATGGGACCTGTAATAACTACAGTTGGTTTTTCCAATCCTGCTGCTATGTGAAGAGTTGCTGTGTCTGATGTAATTACCGCATCAGAAAGAGCAACAGAAGCAATAAAATATTTTATATCCTTCATAAAAACAGAAAGATTAGCTGCTCTAATTCCATATACATCCAAAGCTGTCTCAACTGTTATATCCTCTTCAGGCATTGAGCATACTACAGGAACATACTCATCCCATATGAGGTCTTCAATCTCCTTTAGAAGCTTAGGAGGAAGGGTTCTATGAATAGATGAGGCAAGATAATGAAACAAAAGCACTTTTTTACCGCCTGAGGCTTCTCTTATCTTATCAAAAGCTTTTTTCATCTCATCATAGGCATTACTGTCAATTAAAATGTCTGGGATTTCCTTCTCCGCCTTATATATATAAAGCTTCCACAGATAGTAATCAACAAGACTTAGATTATCAAACTGAGGTGTATTTACCATCTCAATAACTTTAACAATATAGTCAGCTTTTGCTACCTCTTTAAATGGAACAGGCATTGGTAAAAGGTTGTCAATATAGGGTAATCCCTCTAAGACAGGCTTTGCTTTTCCTGATATGGTTACATTAAGTGTCATATCAGGATACTTTTTCTTTATTTCTCTTAGTGCTGGAGTCATGCACAAAGCATCCCCGATTGCAGATTGAGATATTACAAGAAGAGTTTTGCCATTTAATGGCTCACCCTTGTAAAAAGGAGGAAGAACAATATTAGCTTGTTCAAATGCCTTTTTTATATTTTCTGGTAAAAGATTGAATATATCATCTGCAAAGAGAAGTTTATCACCTGGCTTAATATTAAAATTATAGCCATTAAAATTGAGGTTCATCTTGTATTTTGCTTTCCAAGCCTTCATTTAAAGCCTTTCTAAATATAATACCATAAAATTTATTTTTTGATTGGTTCTCTGAAACTGTATTTTTCATCTTCAAGAATTATCTGAACTCCAATTTTCTTATTTTTATTAATTATAAAGGGTGACTTAAGATTTGCAGCTACTCCATCATTGTGTTTAAGTAAGGATACGTATACATCAACTTCTTCCTCTGATTTAGCCTCTAAGACTGAAACTATTTCATCACTTAATTCAAACCCGTATGTAGGAAAATATTTGAATGGAGATATAACAAGGATGGCAACATCGGTGTCATCAATGGCTATAAGCCATTTAACAGGCTCAACCAGTTCTTTAATAATAAATCTTGTAAATGGAATGCCTGGTATGCCAAGAGGAAATTGAATTATCTCATTATCATCAATCTGGAGTTCTCCAAATCTCTCTGATTTAATTTTAATCATTCTAAACTCTCCTTTTTATGAAAGTCTTTTGTAGTATGTGAGTCAGAGAGAGAAGATGGATTTTCAGTTTGTTTGATTAAATCGTCAATTTTAAGCTCTTTGGCTGTTTTTAAAGCCTCTATATTACTCTCTTTGAGCTTCTCATAAAGTTCTTCTCTGAATATTAATATGCCCTTTGGTGCTTCAATGCCAATTTTAACCTGTGAACCATCAATATCAATGATTTTTATGATTATCTCTTCACCAATTCTGATAGACTGCCCTGTTTTACGAGTGAGAACTAACAATAATAGCTCCTTTTAAGAAGTTTGCTATTTTTAATAATAGCTAAATCATCTCAGAAAATCAAAAAGATTTTGTTTGAAGAAGTCCGTAAGAGTAATTCTCATAGCTTGAAGAACTGTCATCCTTCGATTAAGTTCGGAGATAATCTGAAGAGCATCAGCATCCCTATCATTTGAAAGGCTCTGATTGGTATTTGTTTTAAGTTCAAGATTATAGTCGCTGATACTTTCAATTTTATTTAACCTTGCACCTATGATTGACTGTTGTTTATATAGTTTGTCTGCAATTTTGTCAAAGTAGTCTACCGCTTTCTGAATTCTTCCTTGGTCATTACTCTCAAGGGAAATTTTAAGAAAGTGAATTGTCCTAAGATAGTAGTTTTCATTAAGATAGTTGTTATTAAAGCTATAGTAGTTAGTGTCAGTGGGATCAGTTATATAGTTATAGCCATTTATGTTTCCTTCAAGTGTCATGGCTAAAGAACCTGACTCAGGATCATAGGATAAAAGATTAAGTCCAGTATTAGCAGCATCTGTAGTGTTTACATTGATTCTTATTTTATCAGACTTTCCATTAGGCACACTGTTTATTACAATTCTGTAGTCAGGGCTTGAAGAACTTCCTGTATTTACAACCCATGCTTTAACATAATTACCTGCTTGGGCATTTATTGCATCTCTAATATCATTTAAAGAGGAATTTGCAGCAATTACAATATCAATGGGATTCTTGTTACCAAATTTTATTGTGATTGTTCCACCATTTGTTGTAAATGGATTTGAGGGATTAGTTATAGCTGTAGTAGGCTGTCTCATAAGTAAAGCAGAAAGAGGGTCTGCATCATGTAACTGTGTTCCTAAGGTTGTAACGGTCTGATTGTAAGGGGTAAAAACTTTAATACTCCTGTAAGGATCTGTCTCAGCAACCTGATATGTGAAAAACTCTGTTGCTGGAAGATTTACTCCAACATCAAGGAAAAAACTTATATCAAGATATTGGATACTGTTATCAGAATTATAAAGACCATTTGACTTTTCAACTGGAGGAATTTCAGCTTTATATCCTCCGAATATATATCTACCTGATACCTTCGTATTTATTGTTTCAATACTCCGCTGAATTAGGGTTTCTACTTCATTTGCTAAAGCCTTTCTATCGGTAGCAGAAAGTGTATCAGTTGAGCCATTGATTGCATACTGTTTTGCCTTTGTCAACATATTTTTTAGATCATTTATTGCTGTTTCAATAGAAGAGTTATATATTTTTCCTGTGTCAATTACTCTTGCGTATTCTTCAATGGCGGCAATCTCTACTTTATATTTGACTATTCTTGAAACAGCAACAGGATCATCACTTGGAGAAAGAACCCTCTTACCAGTTGTAAGTCTTTTTTGAGCCTTATACATTGCTTCTATCTGTGCATTTATATCATTTATAAAGGTTTTATAAGAAAAACCACTTGTAACTTTCATTCTATTACCTCCTTTTTAAGATAAAAACAATTAACTTATCATATCAAAAAGTGTTGTCAGTATTTCATTGGCAACTCTTATTACTCTTGCAGAGGCTTCATACATTTTCTGATACTTTATGAGATTTATCGCTTCTTCATCAAGACTTACTCCAGATATATCCTGTCTTCTTTTTTCCATTTCCTCAACAAGAGCTTTCTGAAAAGTTTTTTGTGTTTGGGCACTTAATGAATAAACTCCAACTTCCGATACGATCTCTCTGTAAAAATCTACTGGCATTGAGTTTCCAATTATTTGTTCATCTAAAAGGGAATATATTAATCTTGCATTTTCATTATCCATTTTCCCACTGTTTGGACTCTTTGGATCTGCACCTGAAGCAGCTATTTTTTCACTATCTTTTACTGCCACATTGAACAACAATGAAGAGTGTTGTTTGATCTGAAAGTTAAAATCAAGATTATTTGAGGGATTTTTTATTGTAACATCAATACCATTGAAGCTTAGTACAAATCCATTAGTTATTGGTGTTATATTTGGCGTTATTCCTGTAGGAGGTACTGTGCTTGTGTTTGTAACTGTCCAGTTATTTCCATTATACTGAATTCTGTAGTTATCATAGCTGTTTTCATTTATGTTATTTATCTTAAATTTTAAATCTGCGTATGGTATTTGAAGAGTAAAATCTAAATTATTGCTTGGATTTTCAAGAATAACCTCCATATTGTTGAAGTTTAATTTATAATATACTTTACCTCCTTCAGTCCATGAGCTTACTTGAGATGAGGTGAGAGGATTTCCGTTTACTGTCCAATTTACTCCATTAAACTGTATTTGTTGAGGATTAAATGTATTTGCATTTATGTTATTTATTCTATATTTAATGTCAGTAAAACTACCTGTGTTTATCTGGGTAAGAGTAGGAGTATTAATCGTAAGATTATAGAGTGAATCAAAGAGATTGTAACCTATGCTTCCATTTATTCCATATCCCAATCTATGCTGAGCATTTATAGCTTCTGTAAAATCAAAAACGAACATATTAAGTTTTTCCATGTATTCAGGTATTTTGTTATCCCTTAGGTCTATCTCTGCCTTTAACTTTCCACCATGAATTAAACTCGTAACATCAATAGTTCCTGAGACAGTCTCAAGATTAAATCTCATATTTTGTTTGTTGTCAAGTCCTACACTTAAATGATATACCTTTCCTCCATCAACCATTGGCATTCCACTAAGTAAGATGGTGTATCTACCTACATTATCTGGAAAGTAGGTTATCTGAACAATATCATAAAGTTTTCTTACAAGATTGTCTCTCTGATCTTTGGCATCAAGAGAACCAGGATTTGCTGCAATCTTTTCGTTAAGTTCATAAATCTGATCAAGATATTTATTGATCTGATCAACAAGATTTTGTGTATCCTTGTAAATCTCCTGTCTTTCATCAATTAGTGATCTGTATGAGATATTTAGTCTCTTAGTTAGATAATTGGCTTTATCAATAAGAAGTGCCCTTTCTGCAGTTCCAGCGGGATTCTGACTTAGTTCCTGCCAGGCATTAAAAAAATCATTTATTGAGTTACTCAAGGCAATATCAGAGGCATCATTGAAGATATGCTCAAGTCTTAACATTCCATTATAGATCACATCCCAATAAGCAAGATTTGAGCTTTCTGTTTTAAGCTGAAGGTCTATAAAGGAGTCGTACATTCTATGAATATCAACTATTTTTACTCCTCTTCCCGAAACTCCTGCCATGCTTCTAAGTCCTGATTCCATATTTTGAAAAATCACATCCTGTCTCGTATATCCCTCAGTCGTAGCATTTGATATGTTATGGGATATTACTTCAAGAGCTTTCTGATAAGAAAGTACACCTGTTTTTCCTATATCAAATAGAGCTGTAAGGCTCATCTATGCCTCCATTGATAGATTTCTTTTGGGAGTTATCCCAAAAGTTTCAAGAAATTTTATTGCTGCTCCAATATTTGAAATGGAACGGTCAATTAGTTGTTCATTAATTTTCTGAATATCAGAAATAGCACTTAAAAGAGTTTTCATAGTATTATACAAATCTTTCAGTTTTTCTGAAATAGATAAATCATTACAACTTTTAATGATTTCACTAATATTAGACTTTTTCAATCCATATTTATTTAATAGCTTAATTCTCTCTTCTTCCCATAAAGAGAGTTTTACAAGGATTTGCTCTTTTTCTCTAAGGATTTTTTCAAGCTCTGAGGAATTAAGTCCAACAATAGCATCCCTTTCTTCAGATACTATTTTAAATAGAGCTTCAAGAACTTTCTTCTCTTCATTTAGAATATCTATTAGTTCACTATACAAGTTTGTCAATTAAAGCCTCCTTTATAATCTTTCCAGCAACTTCACTGCCTCTTACTTCATAGGTGCCTGAGTTTATAGCATTTTTAAGCTCTTCTACTTTGTCTGTTCTTATATCAGGAATATTGCTCACCTCTATCATTAGTCTTGATATATTTTTTGCAGCTTCAGATACTGTAACTTGATCCTTCGTAAGAACCTCCTCACTTCTTTCAGGAGCTTTACCATAAGATTTTTCAGGAGATATTTGTGTATTTGGTGCTATTCCATCTATTCTTATTGGTCCACCTATCATAATAGACTACCTCCTTTTTAGTTTTGCTTATATAATCGTCGCTTTCTGAGAATCCTTTAATGCTATAAGAGGATTGAGAGGTTTACCGTCTTTTCTTACTTCAAAATGAAGATGAGGACCTGTTGTCCTACCTGTTGAACCAGAAAGAGCAATTACTGTATCTGGAGATACTCTATCACCTTTTTTAACAAGATTCTTAGAGTTGTGAGCATAAACTGTCTGGAGTCCATTGTCATGTTCCACTATTACACAGTTTCCATATGTTTCACTATAACCAGAATAAACAACCTTTCCAGAGAAAATAGATTTAATTTCGGTGCCTTCAGGAACTGCTATGTCTATTCCATTATGATGTCTAAGTTTTCCATCTATCGGGTCTGTTCTTAATCCAAAATATGAAGTTATTTTTCCAGATACTGGTAAAGAGATTTTTTTGGGTAGAATGGGTTTTTGATTTTGCTCCTGATTATCTGAAGATGGTTTCAGTTCAATTTTTTGATTTTTAGTAATACTGGCTAAAAAATTTGGATTTTCAGTTAAAAATTTTCCAATTCCTATCTCTCGTTCTGAGAACATTTCAGCTATTTGAGGGATAACAGCTGTCATGTATGTAGAGGTTGTTTTACCCTCGGAAAAAGATGTGTTTGCTAACAAAACCTTTATTAGTTCAGTAAGGAAAATGGTCTCTATCTTTTTTGAAAGCTCAGCTTTTTCAGTAAAGTTATTTAATGTTTGTGTATTAACTCTCTCTATCATTCTTTCCCTCACATTATTACCAAATCAGCTTTCAATGCACCAGAGGTTTTAAGTGCCTGAAGGATAGAGATCAAATCCTTTGGTGTAACACCCAAAGCATTTAATGCCCGTACAAGCTCTCCCACTGTGGAACCTTTAATTTCAACCAAAGAGGCTTGCTTTTCCTCTGCCTTTAACTCTGTTCTTGGAACTGTTTCGGTTGTTGCCCCTCTTGGAGCAAGAGCAGGAGGCTGAACGACTTCCGGTGTTTCCTTTATTGTTATTGTTAAACCACCATGAGCAAGTGCAGAAGGAGCTATTTTTACATGTGAACCGATAACAACTGTACCAGTTCTTTCATTAATAACTACACGAGCAGGTGAATCAGTAGAAACTTCTATTTTTTCTACCTCAGCCATGAAATCAAGCACATTTCCTTTGTAATTTGGTGGCACATTAACTGAGATTGTTGCTGGGTCCTGAACTTTTGCAACAAGTGTTTTAAAAATTTGATTTATTTTTTCAGCTATATTTCTGGCAGTGGTTATATCGGGAAACTGTAAAAGAAGTTGAAGTTCATTTTTTGCATTTAGATTAACGGAAACAGTTTTTTCTACAATAGCTCCCTCAGGAATATATCCAACATTTTGATGGTTTTTAGTTGTTTGAGCTGCCCTTCCTGCAGCTATAAATCCTCCGATTGATATTGGTCCCTGTGCTAAAGCATAAACTTCGCCATCAGGTCCCATAAGTGGTGTAAGTAATAGAGTTCCTCCTTGGAGGGATTTAGCATCTCCTATTGAAGAGACTTGCACATCTATCTTTGTCCCCGGTTTAACATTGGTAGACAGTTTGGCAGTAACCATAACTGCAGCTACATTTTTAACTTTTCCCTTCAAGTCTTTTACATTTACTGTAATTCCCATTCTGCTTAACATATTTGCGATTGGCTGATAGAGATAGGTTCCATCCTTGTCGCCTGTTCCATTTAATCCAACAACAAGTCCATAGCCTACAAGTTGGTTTTCTCTTATACCTGACCAATTAGCTATGTCCTTTATTCTTTCTGCATAGGAAGTAGTTGTAAATAAAGTTAATAGGAATACCAATAGAAGTAATAATAAAGCTTTTGTTGTTCTTATAAACAGGTTCTTCATGCTTTACCTCCTTTAAAAGGGCCAGATTTTATCAAGAAGTCTGACAAGCCAGCCTTGAGACTGTTTATCTCCAATTGTTCCCTCACCTACAAGATAAATTTGAGCATCTGCCACATACTGACTCAGAACTGTATTATTCTGACTTATATCATCAGGTCTTATTATTCCTCTTAAAACAAGAATTTCTTTCTCATTATTAACTATTATCTCTTTTCTTGATTCAATAACAAGATTACCGTTTGGTAAAACTTCAATTACCTTGGCAGTAATTGTTCCTGTAATGTTTCCTGTTCTTGCAGTGTCTCCACCACCTTTAAAACTACTTGTTGCAGAACCTTTTACAGAAGGTGAAAATATATTTGCCGCCTTGTAAAATCCATTTATAATTGGAAGATTTTGTATATTAAAATCAGTATTCATCCCAAATAGTGTATCAAGTCCATAGTTTGTTGAAGAGTTTCTTGAGGCAGTAGTTGTTGCAGTTTTTTGAGCTGAAGTAGACTCATTAATTATTATTGTTACAAGATCATTTACTCTGCGGGCTTTTTTGTCTTCAAAAAGAGAAGCTTTGTTCCGCCATAGAGAACCTTCAGTAGGTGTATAATTCTGAGTTGACTCTGGATAATATTTTGGTGGCATTCCAGCATTTTTAATCTCCCTTACCTCCCTTAGTTCTGAACAGGACATAATAAAAATTGTAAAGATAAGTAATAAAAAAACTTTTCTCATAGCGTTACCCTCACATTTTCTTTATCTATTAATTTACCTACAATTTCCTTGCCAGTTTGAAAACACTCTACACGAGCCGTTTCTCCAACAATTGTGTCAGACTTTAAAACACCCTCTGTCATTATCATGACCTGTCCCACATTTACAACTATATTTACCTTGCTCCCCTTTTTTAAGAGTATGTTGCTGTATAGATACTCCTCTTTAATTATTAATCCCTTTGCAAGGCTTCTTTTGGTAATTTTTCCAATCAATAAACTTTTATCAGTAATTGCTCCAACTGGAAGTTTGCTTATAGGTTGTTTTATTTCAACTATCTTTTCTTCACTAATTGTTTCCCCTCTTTTTATAGGCATCTGGGTAACATAAACATTGGTAAGAATCTCATAGTTGGCAATTGCTCTGTAGTTTCCTTTTCCACATTTAAATGTGAATTCTACTGAGTTTGGTCTTTTTATTTCTCTGATGCTAAGGTTTTCTGGTTGACATCTTTCACGGGGTTCATATCCTATAAATCTTATCTGTCCAATTTGAACTTCCTTAGCTAAAGAGGATTTTTTTATTTCCTTTGAGAGTAAACTGGTTATCTCAAAACTATCAAGAGCTAAAACTGAGTTGGCAAATATAAGAATTATCAACAATAGAGTCACAAATTTTATCACTTTCATAACTTTCTCCTCTGAACCTTATTTATCTTTTAATTGCTGCTACAGTTTGTAACATTTCATCAGATGTCTGCACAGCCTTAGAGTTAATATCAAAAGCTCTTTGAGCAATGATCATATTGGCAAGTTCTTCAACAACATTTACATTGGACATCTCCAAAAAACCCTGAACAATTTTGCCCCTACCTTCGGTACCAGGGGCTCCAGTAGTTGGAGCTCCTGAGGCATCTGTTTCAAGAAAGAGATTTCTACCAATTGACTGCAGTCCTCCTGGATTTATAAATCTCGCAAGTTCAATAGTTCCAATTTGCACAGGAGCAACAGTTCCAGGCTGAAGCACTGTCACAGTTCCGTCAGCACCAATTGTTATCTTTATTGCATCCGCTGGCACTGTAATGCCTGGTTCAAGGGGATATCCATCATTTGTTACAATTCTTCCATCTCTATCAATTCTGAAGTTTCCTGCTCTTGTGTAAGCAATAGTTCCATCTGGTAAACTTACCTGAAAGAATCCATCTCCATCAATGGCTAAATCAAGGTCATTTCCAGTGTTTATAAGATCACCGGTAGTAAAAAACTTTGCCACAGCCACTGGTCTTACGCCAAGACCAACTTGAATTCCTGAGGGATATTGAGTTCCATCATCAGAGGGAGCTCCTGGATTAATAATATTTTGATAGAGCAAATCCTGAAACTCTGCTCTTCCTTTTTTGAATCCTGTAGTATTAACATTGGCAAGATTGTGGGAAATTACATCTAAGTTCAATTGTTGTGCATACATTCCTGTTGATGCTGTAAAAAGGGACCTTAACATGGTTTACCTCCTTCTTTATATTCTTGCAATTTCACTTACTGCTCTTTGAGCCAGCTCATCAAAATTTCTTGTTGCTCTCTGAATAAAGTCAAAATTTCTTATAGCTTGAATCATCTGAACCATCTCACTTATTGGATTTACATTGGAACTCTCGATCCAACCCTGAAGTATCTGTCCAGTTTCTGCGTCTGTTTCTACACCGTCATAGAGAGAGTGTCCCACATGTCTTAGATTATTAAGATTAACAAGTTTGATTCTTCCTACAGCATTTCCATCAACTATTACTGTTCCATCTTTTGCTACCTCTACTTTTGTTCCTTCTAATAGTATGGGATTGTTATTTTCATCAAGAACTTTTAGACCTGTCTGGGTAACAAGATAGTTTTCTTTATCTTTTGTAAATGAACCTTCTCTGGTGTATAGAACATTATTGCCTTGCATTACTGCGAAAAATCCTTCTCCCTGAATTGCAAGATCAAGAGGATTCTGAGTGTACCTAAGATTTCCCTGAGATTTATCAATATATTGACTGCCAAAGTATGTTTGGGCTCTTGCATTCTGATATATAGCATTTGGCTGGGGTGGTCTTCCTGAAAGAATTGGATAAAGCTGGCTTGCAAAGCTCTGTCTTTTATAGCCAGTTGTATTAATATTGGCAAGGTTGTTGGAAATAGCTGAAAGTTCATTTTCTCTCATACTCATTCCAGTCATTGTTATATAAATTCCCTTGTACATCCTTACCTCCTTCTTTTAAAACAAAACGAAGCAATGATCATGCCAACGAAAATATTTTTAATTTTATTGTTTTTTTTTAATTTAAGTCTGTTAAAGTAGGAAATTTTTTCCTTAAAGGAATTTTATACTTCTATGTCTATTCTATGGTTGGATGATTTTTCTTCTGAGGAGATGTTTTCTTTTTGCTGTTTTTCTTCAGCTTTTTTGGATTTTTTTTTAACTTTATACTTTGCGAAAACAGAACCTTCTTTTATAGGTCTCATACCTCTGTAGGGTAATAAAGGGTCTATTTTTTCTTCATCTGCCATTTAACTTAGTAAAAAGTCTTTTTGTTTATCAAATTTTATTTTAAATAATCCTATGAGTTCATTTAGCTCTTCTTCTGTAATTCCGAGGGATTCATGGTCTATATTGGTGGTAAAGGGGTCTTTTAAGCCTATTCCAAGATTAAGACATATCTGGTCTGCAACTCTTACAACATTGCATATATCAGCATATGCTTGATCTTCATGGTCTGGATATGGATAGGTATGATGATAGGTTATAACCTTTTCTAATTTTTCAGGAAGTTTCCATTTTTTTGAGATAAGACTACCTATAACGGTATGATTAAATCCTAAGGCTTCATCCTCTATCTCTAATAACATTCTTTTTTCTTTGGTCATTCTATCATATATCTGCATATACAGTTCAGGTATGGTATTATTTATAACTGTCTTTCCAACATCGTGAATTAGACCACAGACTAAAGCGTCATCAGTTGTTGCTATATGAGTAACCATAGCCAGTAGGCTTGAACAAAGAGCCACTCCGAGACTGTGTTCCCATAGTCTCTGTTCAAATATTCCAAAACGTCTGTGTAAATCTCTTAGCGAAGTTGCAATAACAAGAGATTTAAGAGTTTCAAATCCGATAATTAATAAAGCTTGAGGGATATTCTCAATTTTTCTATCGCGTCCATAGTAAGGTGAGTTTGCTATTCTTAGAAGTCTTGTAGCAAATCCTTGGTCACGGGAGATTATTTCTTCAAGAGATTTTAAAGATGCATAGTCGTCCTGTATTAGACTCATAACCTTCATAGCAATAGGAGGCAAAGAAGGAATATCAACGGTTTTAAAAATTATTCTTTCAATTATTTCTTCCTGCAATTATGTTCTCCTATACTGCATTTATTATTTCTCCTGCCATTTCTTCAAGAGGAATAACTTTATCAGCTATTCCTGCTTCAACAACAGCACGAGGCATACCATATACTACACAACTTTCTTCATTTTGAGCAAATATTCTTCCACCTGTTTCTTTTATTTTTTTACATCCCATTGCTCCATCATTACCCATTCCTGTAAGTATAACTCCAAGACTTCTACCAGGAAAACATTCTGCCACAGAGAGCATTAACACATCAACACTTGGACGATAGATAAACTCTTCTCTATCCTCTGAAATAGAGATAAAGGTTTCAATTCCTCTCCTTTTAAGTCTCATATGTCCTCTTCCAGGTGCTACATATACAACTCCTGGTTTTATAATTTCACCTTCTTCTGCTTCTTTTACTGAAAGCTGACTTAACTGGTCAAGTCTTTCAGCAAAGGGCTTTGTAAAATTTGGTGGCATATGCTGAGCAATTACAATGGGAACAGGAAAATCCTTAGGTAGTTTGGGAATAATCTCCTGAAGAGCCTTGGGACCTCCTGTGGAGGTACCGATGGATACAATTCCTACTTTTCTTTCTGTACTAACTCTTGTTTTCGGTATATCAATCTTTGGAGGTTCAATTTTTGTCTCAGGTACTTTAATAGGAGTTTTTCTTTTAACAATACCTCTTTTAGCAATAGTTTTAATCTTGTCAATTAGCATGCCTTTAATCTTGACAATATTAACTGAAAGTTCGGCGAGATTTTTAGGTATAAAATCAACTGCACCAAGTTCAAGTGCTTCAATAGTTACCTTAGCACCTTCGGTTGTAAGAGAACTTACCATAATAACAGGAACAGGGCACTTACTCATTATCTCTTTTAAAGCAGTTATTCCGTCCATCCTTGGCATTTCTACATCAAGGGTTACTATATCTGGTTTTAGTTGTTGAATCATCTGAATTGCTTCAAGTCCATCTCTTGCTGTTCCAATTACTTTTATTTCAGAATCTTCCTGAAGCATTGTAGCTATAGCCTTTCTCATAAAGGCTGAATCATCAACAATTAAAACTTTAATCATAGACACTCCTTAAAAACCAAATTCTTTAAGTAATTCATCAACATCTTCTTGCGTTACTTTTTCTGCTTTTTTTTGTGCAATCTCCTTCTCTTCAATCTTCAATCCAAAAGTGGTTATAAGACGAATGAGTTCCACTTCCAAGTCTCCCACCAGAGAGATTACTTTCTTTAAAACTTGTCCAGTAAGGTCTTGAAATGATTGAGTAGTAAGAATGTTTGTTAGATCATCTTCAAGCGAATTTTTAAAATTTTTAAGAAATTCTACACTTTCAGTGGGTCCTTGAATCTGTCTTATGTGATTTGCCACATCATCCATTTTTAAAATATATTTTTCAACAATTTCCATTGTTTTGTTTGCTGCTTCCTCTGTTTTATCAATGACCATCTGGAGTTGGTCAACAGCTCTTGGCATTCTTTCAATAGCAATTTCCTTTAATCTTGGATCAAGGGCTTCTCTGAAACTTTTAAGAGAATCATGAAGTTTTCTCGCAACCTTTCCAATCTCTTTAAATAAATCACTCTGACTTTTCTGAATTATATTATTCATTATTCTATTTGCTTGCTCAAAATCTCCATGAGCAACCATATTCATAAAATTGGTTATTTCTTCAAGTAGAACATATCTTGGATCGCTTTTTGAAATACCCTTCTGTTCATAAAATTTTACAGGATCAATGATTTCTTTAACTACCATATCTCCGCCTATTCCACTAACTTTTTTAATTATCTCAACTTTTTCTCCTTCCTCGTGAAGTTCTACAATATCATCTTCAAAAAGACTCTGATCCTCTGTAGGAATCAGTTTTTTAGGATCAAGTAAAACAAGTAATCTGTCATTCATTCTGGCAACACCTTCTATCTGGTTCTGTCCTTGTTGTTGCATAAACTCTTCAGCCGATTCAACATTTGTCTCATCTATGTTTATTACCCCGGTAATATCATCAACTAAGGCGCCAAAGGTTATCTTTCCTGACGAGACAACAATTACCTTGCTACCACTGTTTTCTTCAGGAATACCAAGAATTCTTTTTAAATTAACAATAGGTATCACTCGTCCACGAAGATTTGTAACTCCTTCAACATAGTAGGGAACTCCAGGCATTTTTGTAATCTGAGGCAGTTTGATAATTTCCTGTACTTTTAAGATAGGAACAGTATATTCATTTTTTTCAAGAATAAAACCGATGTACTGTTTCATTTTTACTCTCCCAATAAATTTATTTTACAGTTAAAACTTTTCTTGAAATTATAGCAAGGTCAAGAATTAAGACAACTTTACCATCACCTGTGATTGTAGCTCCCATTATTCCACATTCTTCAGAGTCTATACCATTTATTGTTTTTATAACAATTTCCTCCTGACCAATGACAGCATCTACAGATATGCAAAATCGCTTCTCTCCTACGCTGGCTACAAGAATGTATTTTCTCCTATTTTCAGACTTACCATAAGTTCCGAGTAGTTCGTTTAGTAAGAAAAGAGGTAAAACTTTGTCTCTTATTGTAAGGACTTTTTGTCCTGTTACTTCTTTGATTTCATCTATGTTTATTCTTAATGTTTCTTCAATCATAGACTGGGGTATGGCATAAACTTCTTCTCCTACCTGAACCATCATAGCCTGAATTATGGCTAATGTAAGAGGTAAACTTATTCTAAAAGTTGTTCCTTTATCTTTTTCTGTAAATATATCTACATATCCATTAAGTTTCGCCACATTGGATCTAACAACATCCATTCCAACTCCTCTGCCACTTAATTCTGTTGAGACATCCTTTGTAGAGAATCCAGGAAGAAAGATTAAGTTTATTATTGCATCCTCAGACATTTTTTCAGCTTCTTCAATGGTAATAAGCCCTTTTGTGATAGCTTTCGCTTTAACAGCTTCATAATCTATGCCCTTTCCATCATCAGATATATCTATAACAATCTGAGTTCCCTTCTGATAAGCATTTATAACAATCTTGCCCTTTGAAGGTTTTCCCTTTGATACTCTCTCATCAGGGAATTCAATCCCGTGGTCTATTGAGTTTCTTATTATATGGACAAGTGGGTCTCCAATATGTTCAATGACAGATTTATCAACCTCTGTATCTTCACCGATAATCTCAAGGTCAATCTCTTTTCCAAGAGTTTTGGCAAGGTCTCTTACCATTCTTGGAAATTTTACAAAGACTTTCTGTAGTGGTTGCATTCTCATCTTCATAACTGCAAGTTGTAAATCTGAAGTAACCCTGTCAAGAAATGCTGTGGTTTCAACAAGTCCCTCTATGTGTTCATCTCCGCCATACTTTGCCTCAAGTTTGTTTGCGAGATTAAGTAATCTGTTACGAGCAAGAACTATCTCTCCTGCAAGATCCATTACCTTGTCTATTCTTTCAACATCAACTCTTAGTGTGGCAACTTCTTTTTCCTTTGGAGTCTGGGCTACAACTTCCTCTGGCTTTGTAGGTTTAACCTCAATTTCTTCGGTTTCAATTTTTTCTACTTTTTGTCCAATCACTTCAGTTTTTTCAGGTTTTATTTTAGAAGCAGTTTCAAGAGTTCTATCAAGTAAATCCAAAACTGGTTGAATATTCTCTGTGACTTCTTCCTTTTCTTTAATATGTGAGATTAGAATTCTCAATGTATCTACTGCCTTTAGTATGGCATCGGTTATCTCAGGAGTAAATGGAATCTCACCTTCTCTGGTTTTTTTAAGGATTGTTTCTGCTCTATGGGCAACATCAACAATATTTTGAAAGCCAAGAAAACCCGCAGCTCCTTTGAGAGTATGCATTCCCCTAAATATCTCATTAATGATCTCAGCGTCCTGTTTTTGTTCAAGTTCTACAAAAAGAGGATCAAGCTGTTCAAGAATTTCTTCTGCTTCTACAATAAATTCGTTTATTATCTCATCCATCTCATCAGCCATTACTGTCCTCCTTTAAGAGATGGTCTTTTCTGAGCAATCTTTTCAAGTTTTTCCTTTAAAACTTCTCCAGTAAAAGGTTTTACTATATAGTTGTCCACACCTGCCTTTATTGCCTCAATAACTTTCTCCTTTTCAGCTTCAGCTGTTACCATTAAAAAGGGTATTTCTTTTAGTGCAGGATCATTTCTCATTTGTCTTAAAAGTTCTATTCCTTCCATTACCGGCATGTTCCAATCTGAGATTATAAGTCCATATTCTGTGCTTCTTAGCTTTCTTAATGCATCTTCTCCGTTTTCTGCTTCATCAATATTTTCAAATCCAAGTTGTTTAAGAAGATTTTTTATAATTCGGCGCATTGTTGGAAAATCATCAACTACTAAAACTTTTATTTTATAGTTAAACATGCTATCCTCCCTCTATTTATTGAAAAATTTTTTCAATATTTTTTTAATGCTTTCATTAATCTGTTCAGCATTGGTCGGTTTTACAAGATAGTCATCTACACCTGCATCAAAGGCTTTTCTTTTTTCATCTTCATCTGCCTCTGTTGTAATCATAACAATAGGAATATTGGATATGTCAGGATTTGTTCTTACCTGTTTTATTAACTCTATTCCATCCATGTAGGGCATGTTCATATCTGTAAGAATTAAGTTTATTTTTTCAAGTCCAAGTATTTGTAATGCCTCTATACCATTTTCAGCTGTTACAACCTCATATCCTTTG
This sequence comes from Thermodesulfovibrio sp., assembly GCA_025060625.1. Taxonomy (GTDB): domain Bacteria; phylum Nitrospirota; class Thermodesulfovibrionia; order Thermodesulfovibrionales; family Thermodesulfovibrionaceae; genus Thermodesulfovibrio. The sequence continues at coordinate 20,852 of JANXBR010000001.1, read as the reverse complement.
CTTTTAAGAATTAGGGATATCATCTTTCTTGTTGTTTTATCGTCATCTACTATGAGAACTTTCATAATATCCTCCTCACTAAACTTTTTGATATACAATAACTTTATTTATAACAATAGGACGAAAAGCTTTTGTAATATTATGAAGACTTTCCGATGTTCCTACAAAAAGATAGCCCTTTGGTCTTAAAACATCATATATAAGAGAAACAGATTTTTTCTTTGCTTTATCATCAAAATATATTAAAACATTTCTGCAGAACACCACATCTATTCCTTTCAGTTGTTTTACTTCCCTTTCATCAATTAGATTTATATTTAGAAATTTTACCATTGATTTTATTGAATCAGAAAGTACATACATTCCTGAGCTATCTTTAAAGTATTTTGCCATGAACTTAGGGGGAATATTTCTGACCGAATAAGCTCCATATATGGCTCTTTTAGCTGACATAAGAACGCTTTCACTTATGTCAGAGGCATATATTTCTTTTCTAAGGGGATTCAATTCAGGCAGGTCATGCAAAATCATAGCAATTGTGTAGGGTTCTTCTCCAGTGGAACAGGCAGCAGACCATATTTTAATATCCTTTCTGCCCATTTGTGAATTTTCCTTTATTATTTGCGGTATAAGATTCTGAGCAAATACTTCAAACTGCTGAGGCTCTCTGAAAAAAAATGTTTCATTTGTTGTAACAGCGTCAAAAAGTCTTGCGATATCATTTTTGTTTGCACTGTATTTTAAAAAATAAAGATAGTCTTCAAAATTACGAAGATTCTTCTCTCTTAGGATTCTACTTAGTCTATTCTCAAGAAAATACTTTTTATTGTCTGGGACATAAATACCTGTCTTTTCATAAACAAAATCTCTCAACTGCTTGAAAATTTCGTCATTTATAGTTACAGAAGAGGTATGGTTTGTCATAATTTCTGTAAAACCTCCTCTATCTTTTCTCTAATTTCTTTGTCTGGATGATTTTTCTTGGATATAAGAATATCATAAACTTCAGGACCCCCTAACTCAGATAGAGCCTCTAATGCAGCAATGACAACTGGAGGGAAGGGGTCATCTAAAAGCGGAGCAATTTTTTCAAAAACTACATCAGGATCACAGGCTTTATAGATTGACTTAATAGCGTAGTATCTTATCCAGGGATCTTCATCCTTAACGCATTGTATAAGTTCGGTAGAACAGAAATTGGCTTCTCCAAGTGCTAAAATAGCTATCTTCTTCAACTCTTTATCTTCTGATTTAATAAATTCAAGAATTTTAGATATGGCTTGCTCATTTGCAAGTCTCCCAAGTGCATATAAAGCTGCTTTTTGTACTTCCTTATCTTCGCACTTAAGAAGACTATCTAAAATTTCAAAGGAGTAAGTAATGTTTGCTAAAACTTGCTTTACCTCTCTTCTGTAAGATTTCAGATTCTTTAAAAATCTATCAGGATCAATAGATATAAGACTTGTAACAAGAGCCTCAATGATATCAAAGTAAGATTCTTTTTCAAGTAGTTTTGATAGGGCTTCATAGGCTTCAGGTGCCCTTATCATTCCTAAGGCTTCAATTGCTGCTTTTCTTACATTTGGATCATAGTCATCGCCTGACTTTTTAATTAGAGGTGATACAACCTCTTTACTGCCAATCTCACCAAGAGCTCTTGCTGAAGCAATCCTTATATCTCTCTTAATATCTTCAAGAAGATTTATAAGAATAGGAACTGCTTTTTGACTTTTCAACGTGCCAAGTATCTTTATAACAAAGGCTTTTGCTCTAAATCTTAATTTATTTTTCTCAATCATTAAAATTAGTTCATCTTCTGAGTCTATGGAGATCAAAGCATCTTCAAGAAGTTGAATTTTTTCGTCATAATCAAAGCAGCTTGGATCAAGAGCTCCAGCTTCCTCTACAATTAGAGGAATTGCCTCTTTGATATTTTTTATCTTTATACCCTTTAGGGCTATTAATTTTGCATCCCAGTCTTGTTCTCTAAAAATAGATAGAATCTCTTCTTTTAAATCCTGTCCATCTGGAATTATGCCTATTCTGATTAATGCTTTAACGATCTGTTGCTTTTCATCTTTTGTTGCCAAAGGAAAATACTTTAATAGTGGTTCTGCTACATTTTCAGTTCCTATTTTTCCTAAGGTTTCTATTGCTTCAGCCTTTATTAAAAGAGATTCTGTATTTAGAAGAAGTTCGCCTATTTTATCTGCAACTTCTTCAGCCTTGAGCTGGGCGAGACTCTGAAGCACATAAAACACAACCCATTCTTCATCATTCAAGTTTTCAACGAGAAAAGGAATTGACTCTCTGTACCCCAACTCACCTAAGGCATGAGCTGCTGCTGCTCTTACATTTCCATTTTCATCTTTCATTAATGGAAGTATCATTGAAGGGTCAAATCCTCTTTTAATATCTGCTATTAAATCAAGGGCAAACTTTCTAATATCAGGATCCTTATCTTTAAGAAGTTTATAGAGAAGTTCTGGAACTCTGTATCCTATTTCTTTAATTATTAAAATCGCTGTGTTTCTTAAATAAGTCTCATGTTCTCTTAAAAGAGGAATGACCATATATGTTACAACCTCACCAGGATCTATCAAAGAATAACTTTCTCTACTACCAATTGAGATCAAGGAGTGTGTTGCTGCTTCCTGAACCGCTGTGTTTTGGTCTCTTAATGCTTTTATCAATGGATATATTGCTCTTTCATCAGCCTCAGAGAGTTCTTCTGCTGCCTTTCTTCGGATTGAAGGGTCAGGACTATTAAGAAGTTTAAAAACTAATTGTTTTATGTTTTTCATTAGGTTAACCTCCAGAAGCAATTGATAATATTATACAAAATTTTTAAAATAATCAACTTATTTCTGGAGAAAATTTTTAAGCTTTAGTAGAATTTTGCCATGAATTTGACTTACTCTGGATAAGGATAGCCCTAAAACTTTAGCAATTTCCTTCATATTTAACTCTTCATAGTAGTAAAGGGATATGATTATTTTTTCAGTTTCAGAAAGAGTTTCTATGGCAGAGCAAAGTTTTTCTTTTAACTCAAGAAGTTTTATATCATCAAAAAGACTTTTTTCATCTGATATGATCTCAAGAAGGCTCAGTTTGTCTCCATCCTTACCAGGTATAAAGCTGTCCAAGCTTATTATATCCGAGGCAGTTATGCTTTGGTATATTTCCTGTAGTTCCTCTTGAGTAATGTTTAAAGAAGCAGCAAGCTCTTCATCGGTTGGGTCGTGTCCTGCTTCTTTTAGCTTTTTATATGTTTTTTTAACATCTTCTACTTTTTTACGGAATTCCTTTGAAAAAATATCTACTGAACGAATTTCATCAAGTATGGCACCTCTTATTCTGTGTTCTATATAAGAGGCAATAGGAACATTTAAAGTAGGATTGTATTTATCCAGTGCTTCAAGCAATCCTTTTATACCTGCTGAAATAAGGTCTTCTAAATCCAAAATAGATTGAACGCTGTGGTGGTATCTAAGAGCATAATGTTTTATTCTTGGTAGAAACTGTTTTATAACTTTTTCTTTTTCATTTTCAGACTGATACATAAAGTAAGTTTACTCTTTTGCTAATGCTTTTTTTAGAAAAAACTGCATTCCACCTTTAAATAGATCCACTTCTCTTTTTAGTAACTGCCTTGCAATCTCAGCAAGCTTTTTTGAAAAATCAGAGGTTGGATATAAAGATACATAGGGCTTTTGCGCTATAACTGCATCCTTTACTTTTTCATCATAAGGCAGAACACCAAGCCAATCAAGATTTATACCAAGAAATCTTTCAGCAACCATTGAGATTTTTCTAAAGGTTTCTTTAGCCTCTTTGGGATTTTTTATATTGTTTACAACTATACGGAAATTATTTTCTCCATATTCTTTATATAGAACTTTAATAAGTGCATAGGCATCAGCAATTGAGGTCGGTTCAGGTGTAACAATTACTATGTTATCATGGGCAGCAGAACAGAAAAAGGTTACATTATCGGATATGCCAGCTCCTGTATCAATGAGAAAAATATCATAATCATTATCAATGGTTTCAAGTTCTTCAATAATTTTCATTTTATTATAATAGGTAAGTTGAGTTAGTTCTCTTATTCCAGAACTGGCTGGAATAATATCAATTCCTTCAGAAGTTCTGGCAATGATGTCTTTTATAGATTTTTCTCCAGACAGAAGATGCTTTATATTGTATTTGGGTGCTATTCCAAACATTATATCAATGTTACTTAAACCAACGTCAGCATCCATTAAGAGCACTCTTCTTTGCAAGCTTTTCATTATAAGTGCAATGTTTGTTACAAAGTTTGTTTTACCAACACCTCCTTTTCCACTTGAAACAGCTATGATCCTCGGGATATTAGTTTTCACATGCTCCTCCTAAAATTAGATTAGTTATTGTATTAGGTGGTAGTAATTTAAATTGCAGTTCTCCATATGAACCAGACGTAACAAAGCTGATGGGTTTACCTGATAAAACTGACAGATTATAGAGATTACCAAAAGTTTGAGCCAAATCAATCTTGCTAAAACCTATACAATCAACTGAAGCAGTATCCATATTTTTTAATATTTTTAAGCCTGACTGCATAGACATTGATGCATCCATTATAAGACATTTTTTTATAGGTAGATCCTTAAGCAGATTTTTCAATTCTCCAGCAAGACTCATATTAACATCTCCTGGAGTATCAACAAGTATATTTTTTCTGTCAATTTCCCTATGCATAACTTTATAGAGTTCCTTTGGTTCATCTATAAATTTTGCCTCGCACTTTAGTTTTAATGATAACTCCTTTATGTAGGCGACAGATGAAATTCTCTGGTCAAGGGAGATAACCATTATTTTTTTATTGTTATTTCTTAAAATCTGTCCCATTTTATAAATGGTGGTTGTTTTTCCAACCCCTGGTGGTCCATAAAAAATGTATCCTTTTTCCTGTTCAAAACTGCTTTTTGTTGTCTTTAATTCATCATCTATTGCTTTTCTTAAATCATTCATATTATTTGCTCTCTCAAGAAGTATCAATGCAAGATGGGGTTCTACATTATTTTTTATTAGAAAACTGTAAAGTCCTCTTTTAGAGATGTCATCAAGTGAGGGAAAAAGTTTTGTAACACTCTCTCTTAAAAGACTAACTTCAGCTTTTAGCTTTTCTATTTCTTTAAACAATCCATAGTCTACTTTCATAGATTCTTCTATGGAGGCTCTTTTATTTAGAGTTTCCTGAGCGGTCATTTCTTCGTTATCATCTATGGCTGCAGTAATTTCTATAAAAGAATCTTTTGAGAGAGGCTCTTTCTTGGAAGAAGTGGATAAAATTACTGCATCTGGTCCCATCTCTTTTTTTACTATTTCTAAGACCTCTTTAAAGCTTCTTCCCTGAAACTTTTTTATTTTCATAATTTACCTCCTAATTAAGTTTCACTGTGCCATAGAGTAGTATCTTTACCCCTGAAGCTATCTCCTGTGGTGATAGCACAGGCAAAGATGGCGCAACTCTCTCAATTGCTCTCTTTACAAATCTTCTTATTGATTGCGAACATATGAGCACTGGTTGATAACCTTTTATAGTTGCCTCATCAGCTATTATTTTTACATTTTCAACTATCTTTTCCATTAATACTGGATCAACAGCAAAATTTATGCCTTGTGGTGTGGTCTGCAGAGATTCAATAAGAGTTCTTTCAAGATTAGGTTCCAATATAATTGCAGAGATTGAACCGTCAGGATTTTGAACACTTTTTGTTATTCTTCTTGACAGTGATTGCCTGACATACTCTGTTAAAATATCCGAGTCTTTGGTTACATTTGCATACTCTGCGAGAGCCTCAAGTATTGTCTGCAAATCCTTTATTGATACCCTCTCTCTTAAAAGATTCTGAAGCACCTTCTGAACTTGTGAAAGTGTGAGGATATTGGGAATGAGGTCATCTACTACTCTCGGATGGGTTTTGGCAAGATTGTCAAGTAGTCTCTGGGTTTCCTGTTTTCCAAGAAGTTCATAACCAAAATTTTTAAGAACTTCTCTCAAATGGGTAACAATAACCGATGAAGAATCAACAACAGTAAAGCCAAGCATTTGAGCCTTTGAAAGATCCTTTTCCTCTATCCATAATGCATCCACCCCAAAGGCTGGTTCTTTTGTGGGAATTCCATCAATACCCTGACCTGGGCGGACTCCTATTGCAAGAAATCTTCCAGGAATAATCTCAGAAGTTGTTACTTCAACTCCTTTTATAAGAATGCTGTACTGAGAAGGTTTTAGCATGAGATTGTCCTTTATATGGATTGATGGAACAATGTAACCCATCTCCATTGCAATTTGCTTTCTTAGAGAACGGATTTTTTCTACAAGAGAACTCTCTCCTTCAACAAGAGGGATAAGATTATAACCAATCTCAAGAGATATGGGATCAACTCTAAGAAGGCTTTCAAGTTGAGCTTCCATTGAAACAGGTTTTTCCTCTGCAGAGGGAGGAGGTACTACTTCCTTTTCTTTTTTTTCTTTGGTTATCATCATGTAGGCTATGGCACCAGATACTATGGCTATAATTATAAAGGGTAGATGAGGAAGTCCTGGAATAAGTCCAAGTAAGAGAAGCACACCTGATGCTGTGGCAAGAGTTTTAGGATTTTTAAAAAGCTGCTGCAGTATGTCCTGTCCAAGATTGGATTCTGTGGCTGCTCTGCTTACAACTATTCCAGCTGCAGTTGATGTAATAAGAGCAGGTACTTGCGCAGCGAGTCCATCTCCAATTGTAAGTATCACATAAGTCTGAACAGCATCTCCTATTGGCATACCTTTTTGAAGAACACCAATGAGAATACCTCCAATAATGTTTATTACCATTATTATTATTGCAGCAATTGCATCTCCTCTTATAAACTTACTCGCACCATCCATTGCTCCATAAAAATCTGCCTCTTTGCTTATCTCTTCTCTACGACGTCTTGCTTCCTTTTCGTCAATTAGTCCAGCATTTAAATCTGCATCAATGCTCATCTGTTTCCCAGGCATTGCATCAAGGGTGAAACGAGCTGAAACTTCCGCAATTCTTCCTGCTCCTTTGGTTATTACTATAAAGTTAATAATTACCAGAATTAGAAAAACTATAAGACCAACGACAAAGTTTCCACTTACTACAAACTCTCCAAATGCCTTTATAACTTTACCAGCTGCTTCTGTGCCAAGCTCACCTCTGGTTAGAATAAGACGGGTGGATGCTATGTTAAGAGAAAGCCTCATAAGAGTAGCAATCAATAAAACAGAGGGAAATACTGAAAAATCAAGAGGTTTTCTTACATAGGATGCTACGAGAATAATTAATATTGAAAGGGTTATACTCATAGTAAGAAATAGATCAAGGAGAAAAGGTGGAATTGGAACAATCATAAAGATTAGGATAAGAATTATTCCAACAGCAACAAGCACATCACTTCTTATATAGTTCATTATGTTCATGCGATCTGCCTTCCTTTTATCTTATAAACAGCAGCAAGTATAGTCGCTACAGCTTTATAAAGTGTTTCAGGAATCTCTTCACCAATTGGAACTTTATAAAGTGCCCTCGCAAGAGGTTTATTTTCATATATGGGGATTCCTGAAGCCCTTGCAACTTCTTTTATTCTTTCAGCAAGAAGATTTGCTCCCTTTGCTACAACCTTAGGTGCATTCATTTTTTTTGAGTCATACTTTATGCATATGGCAAGATGTAGTGGGTTTGTAATTACCACATCAGCCTTAGGAACTTCCTGCATCATCCTTTTTCTTGCCATTTCTCTTTGTAAACTTCTTATTCTTGCTCTTAACAATGGTGAACCCTCTGTCTCTTTAAATTCTTCCTTTATTTCCTGCTTTGTCATTCTTAAATTTCTCTCATACTGCCATCTCTGAAATGCAAAATCTATACCTGCGAAAACTGTAAGCATAATAAGACAGGCAAGTATTAGTTGATAAACCTTTTGAAATGAGACTTCTGCAATAGCCCTTATATCCATATCAATCAATAATGGCAAAATATTAACATCTTTCTTAAGGACATAGTATATAACAATTCCGAGGGCAATTAATTTTAAAATTCCTTTAATTGTTTCAAATAAGGCATTAAGTGAAAAAATTCTTTTTATTCCCTTAAGTGGATTTATCTTTGACAAATCAGGAACCAATGGAGCACCAGTAAAAAGGAAACCTGTCTGAATAAAATGAACAAGAAGAATGCCAAAAAGGAGAATTCCGCCAATAGGAAGAAACTGAATAATAAACCACTTTAACTCTTCTTTGGTTAAAGCTACTATTGCACCAGCTATGAAATCAGGATTTTTAACTCTGGTAAAGGCTTCTTTCATATGTTGCATTATTGATATCAAAAAAGTTCCAGAAAAAACAAAATAGAGGAAGATGAGCCATGCACCAATAATGCCAGTAAGTTCCCTACTTCGTGGAACTTCACCTTTTTGACGAGCCTTTTCTCGTCTTCGCGGGGTAGCCTGTTCAGTTCGTTCCTGTAGTTCCTCTGGCATAGTTTACCTCAAAAGTCCAATTAAAGAGTCTTTAAGATTTAAAAAAGCTTTTGAGACAACCATGGTAAATATGGGCGTACTAAGCCACATAATTGCAATACCTGTGGCAAGTAAAAGAGGAAATCCAACAAAAAAAACATTTGCCTGAGGCATAATTCTTGAAAGAAATCCAAGTCCTATATTCATAAGGATCTGTACAAGTAAAACAGGCGCAGCAAGCTTAAGAGCAAGAGGAAACATAATATAGGAGAATGCTAATATATTTTCTGAAAAAGAAAACTTTGCAGGAAATTCAAAAGCCTTTACCATTATCTCAACAAAACTTAAATGCAAATCAAGAGAGAAAAAGAGAGCAATTGTGAACATTTCATAAAAAACACTAAGAGGACCCATTATCTCACCAAACTGAGGATTAAAAACATTTGCAATGGTAAAACCAATCTGGATACTCATTAATTGAGAAGCTATCTCAACTGCTGAAACGATGACCCTTACCATGATGCCTATAGCCATTCCAAAAACAACTGCATTAAACAATGAAATTAATAAATTTTCTTCTTTTGAATTTATAAAAGGCATGATAGAGAGAGAGATTGAGAAAGCAAAAAGGAATCTAAAAATTATAGGAACGGTTCTACTACCTATATAGGGAAGGAAAAAAAGTATAGTAGAGACTCTTACAAAAACAGGTATGAAACTATAAAGATTTGTTGTGAGAAGTTCTAAATGGTTCATCTAACATAAATAGGAAGATTTTCAAAAATGCCTCTTGTGAATTTCGTCATTATATTGACCATCCAGGGAATTGTAAGAAGAAGTGTTATGAAAACAACAATAATCTTAGGAACAAAGCTTATGGTCATCTCTTGAAGCTGGGTTATTGCCTGAAATAAGCCTATAATAAGACCTACAAGAAGACTCACAAGCAATACAGGACCTCCTACAAGTAGAATAGTTTCAAAGGTCAGTTTTGAAATATAGTTTAAAAACTCTACTGTCATTTAAATCCTCCTGCAAGGGATCCTATAATTAACTGCCATCCATCAACAAGCACAAAAAGCAATAGCTTAAAAGGCATTGATATCATCACAGGTGGTAACATAAACATTCCCATTGATAGCAATATGCTTGCCACGACAATATCAATAACCAAAAAAGGAAGAAATATTAAAAAGCCTATTTCAAAAGCTCTTTTAAGTTCTCCAAGAGCAAAGGCTGGAACAACTATCTTCATTGGCAAATCCATAGGAGTTGCAGGCTTTACTTCATATTTTGAAAGCTTGAGAAAAAGAGCAAGATCCTTTTCTCTTGTTTGTTTTAGCATAAACTCTTTAAATGGAACAGAAGCTCTGTTTATTGCTTCTTCCATGGTTATCTCTTTTTTTGAGAGAGGCACATAAGCTTCTTTATAAACCTTATCAACAGTTGGAGACATAATAAAAAGTGTGAGGAAAAGCGAAAGACCGATTATGACTTGATTTGGAGGAACTGCAGGAGTTCCAAATGCTTGTCTTAGCAAAGACAAAACAATAACAATTCTTGTGAAAGATGTCATCATAATTAAAACTGCTGGAAGAAAGCTTAAAAGAGTTATGAAAACAAGAAGGTCAATGGCACTGGAAAAACCAAAAAGTCCACCCTGGGTAGTCTGAGGAGCGGCATAGCAGACAGAGGGGAATAAAATCAATAGAAGGTAAAAGGTCCCCTTTTTAAATATTTTCTGCCATATTGAAATTTTTTCTTCTGCCTGTTCTTCAAATATTGATTTAATCTTTACAGGATCAAGCTTGGTAATTAGGTTAATTCCATTCTCAGATATACCAACTAAGAGGTACTCATCAAAGGCTTTTATAACACCAATTCCCTTTTTATAGCCAATTGGTTGATAGTAAACTATTTGAATAAATCCCTTTCCAGGATTTATCCTGTTTTTGATCAATCTTAAAACAATGTATATAGCTATAATTATAAAAATAAGTGATAGTATGGTTTTAAGGTATTCCATCGTTTTATCTCATCCAAGCTGTTTTACTCTTTCTTGTGGGCTTATTATATCCGTAATTCTTATACCAAACTTTTCATTCACAACAACAACCTCACCTCTTCCCACAAGCTTACCGTTAACATAAACTTCCATTGGTTCACCTGCAAGTTTGTCAAGGGCAACAACAGACCCTTGAGTTAATTGAAGAAGTTCCTGGACAAGAATTTTTGTCCTTCCTATAACAACCACCAATTCAAGAGGTATGTCAAGAATAAAATCAATGTCTCTTATCTTTTGTTTTTCTTCAGTAACAGTAAACTCATCTATTTGAGGTGATTGAACTTCTTGTTTTGCTCTTGTTGCCTTCTCCATCTCAAGAGCCTTTGCCATATCAAGTTCTTCTTCGTTTTCTTCCTGAGATTTTTCTTCCAGAATTTCCTTTTCCTCCATTTTATGCCTCCTTTGTTATTTTTATTGCATAGTTCCCTTTATATGTTCCCAGCTTACCTTTAAACTTGGGAATCCCCTCTACAAGTAAATCTAAGTCTTCGTCTATTCTTCTCTGAATTGTGACTATGTCTCCCTTTTTAAGTTCAAGTAGTGTTTTAAAGTCAATATTAACCTTTCCAAGAATAACCTCCACCTTTACAGGTGCATTTTTTATCTGTGCTTTAATCTTTCCTAACCACTTTAAATCCATCTCATCTCTATCTGCAAGAAAGGCACTGTAAAGCTTTTCCTTGATGGGTTCAACTGAGGAGTAAGGAATACAGACCATAATTTTACACTCCCTTGTCTCTATCTCAAGAGTAAACTCTGTTTCAATTACTACATCAACAGGTGTTACTATGGTTACAAATTGTGGATTCATCTCTGTTCTTATAAAATGAGGCTTTATCTGAAAAATAGGTCTCCATGCTTCTTCCATGCTTTCAAGAAACATCATAACCACTTTATGAATTATTCTCTGTTCAATAGGTGTGAACTCTCTTCCTTCTGGTTTGTAGTAACCCTTTCCAGAGCCTCCAAAATAAAACTCAATAAGGGTAAAAATCATAGAAGCATCAAATACAACTAAACTAAAGCCTCTTAGTGGTTCAAGCTTTATAATATTCAGACTTGAAGGGAAAGGAACAGAGCGAAGAAAATCATAGAACTTTGTTATGTTTACATTTACATTTATAACATCTACTATTTTTCTTATGTCAGAGGCAAGCATTATTCTGAAGTTTCTTGCAAGACGTTCATTAATGATATCCAAAGAGGGCATTTTGCCTCGGACAATCTTTTCCTGAGAGGTAAAATCATAAGGTCTTATTCCAGAAGGAACTTCTGCAGTTTCGGTCTCAACTTCTCCTTCTGAAATACCCCTTAACAGGGCGTCAATTTCATCCTGCGATAAGATTTCTTCTTCTGCCATGGCTACTGCATTACAAAATCGGTTATATAAACATTAATAACAGTGCCTTCACCGAGAATCTGATTGGCTCTAAGCTTTATCTCGTCCTTAAGAAGAAGTTTTCCCTCTGCAGTAATCAGTTCTTCCGAAGTTTTGTTAGTTAAAAGAGTTATTATAGCATCCCTTATCTGGGGTGTTTTATTTTTTGCATGTTCCATCAATTTCGCATTAGCCAGTTCTATCTGAACAGATACTTTCAGGTATTTTGAACCACTTTGATCCATTAGGTTCACAACAAAGGGATCAAGGGCAAAATTAACACCTTGGGCATTCTTTTGATCCTTTGCAGCTGAATTTTTGCTTTGTTCACTGGACTTTCCAATGAAAAAGAAATATGCTCCTCCCGCACCAGCTAATAAAACTACAGCAGCGATAATAATTATTAAAAGTTTACCCTTTTTCTTAGGTTTTTCGGCTTCTTTAGGCTTTTCTCCCTCTTCCTCTAATTTTGATGTTTTTTCCTTAGCCATCCTTCTTCCTCCTTTTATTAATTTCTTTAATATATTTAGCATAGTATATGCCAGATTATAAAGCCATTTAATAATGATAAAAATTTTTTTTCCATTTAAAATATATGCCAAATTTTTGACAAACTATTGAGTTTATTGACAGTGCTATCTTAAAAACCATTTTTTTATCTCTTCAATTGGAATAAACTTTTTCACAGGTCTTCCATGGGGACAGTGGTCAGGATCAGAAGTTTTTTCAAGTTCATTAAGTAGGGTCTTGACTTCAGCATAGTTAATTTTTTTGTTTGCTCTCAGAGAACCATGACATGCTATTTTGGCTGCAATTTTTCTTTTTATATCATCAAGTTCAGGTTTACCAGCCTCCTCTTTAAGAGTTGCTGCAATGCTTTCAATTATTCCTACTATATCAGCATGCTGGATTATATCAGGTAATGCTCTAACTAATATTGAATTTTTACCAAAATCTTCTATATCAAAGCCAAGATCACTCATTATGTTTAAGTTTTCTTTGATTAAAATGTAGTCATGGGAATTTAATTCAATAATATGAGGAAAAGAGAGTTTAACAATTGGTTTATTTATTATATTTAAAATTTTCTCAAAATTCAGTCTCTCATGAGCAGCATGAAAGTCAAGAAAGACAATACCATCATTTCTTTGAATTGCTAAAATTGCATCACCAAGATTGAGAAACTGAAAAATTTCTTCTTCTTTAAAAATTTGCCCTGTATGAAACGTAGAAAGCTGAACTGAGGAAGAAAAGTCAGCCTTTAATTTCCACTGTTCTTGATTCTCTGCAATAGTTAAAGTATTATGCTGAGGCTCTCCTATTTTGTTAATTAGTTGATGAATAATATGGAATTCACGAAATCTTACTTCCTTTTTTGATGGATGAACATTGAAGTCTACATCCTCAGGAGGAACACTGAGGAAAATAAAAAATTGGGGATGCATTTCTTTAATATTAAAGACTTTATACAGGGTATTAACAACTGAAAAATCCTTTATTGGTCTTCTGTTTACAAATATAAACTGCCTTGTTCTACTTTTTCTTAAAAACTCATCTAAACCAATAAATATTTCAATTGTATAGTTATTGCTTGACACTTTTTTAAACTTGAGTTTAGATGCAAATTCAGAACCGAAAAGTTGTGATATTCTATCAGAATTGGTTTTTACCTGAGGTATATTCAAAATTTCCTCTCCATCAATATAAAGACTAAAGGAGATTTCAGGATATGCAAGACAGTAGTTATAAACTGCTTCTACAATATGGGACTTTTCAGTATGGGAGGATTTAAGAAATTTTTTTCTTACTGGAGTGTTAAAGAAAAGATCCCTTACTTCTATTGATGTTCCTTTAGTAACTACTGGCCTCTGAGATACTAAATTACCACCATTTAGAAATAGTTCTATTCCTCTGTCTTGATCTCTATGCTGAGTAGTGATTCTTAACCTACTTACACTTGCTATGGAGTAAAGAGCTTCACCTCTGAATCCAAGAGTTAAAATTCTATTTAGATCCATTTCATCCCTTATTTTACTTGTCGCATGCCTCTGAAAGGCTAAAATAACATCCTCTGATGGAATACCCTCTCCGTTATCGGTCACCTTTATTTCAGCAATACCGAAATTTTTTACATAAACAGATATTGAGCTTGAACCTGCGTCTATTGAGTTTTCAATAAGCTCTTTTACTACAGAGGCTGGTCTCTCTATAACCTCGCCAGCTGAGATTTTGCTTACTATGTTTTCAGGAAGAATTATGATCTTACTCAATATGGTTTACCACCAAAATGGATAACCATATTCAAACCACCATCCAGGAGAACCATACCAGAACCATATAGAAGGATGCCAGTAGTATCTTTGATAGTATCTGGTTTTCTTCCATAGATATGTTGCCTGAGCCTCAATAAAAGGAAAAGTATATGGCATTTTATCAATTTTACCCTCATGAAGTCCTTTAAATTTTCCAATAACTGTCAGGAGTCTTCCCTTTGAGTAAACTGCGCAGTCAAGAAAGTTTTTTGAACTTACAATAAATCTACCCTCTGAAGCATCGGTTTCTTCTGGATAACCTTCTCTGTCAAGTGGTAAATGGAGAATCTCAAATATAGTGCCATCCTGATTATTGATACAGTTTGTAATCCTTCCACCCCATAAAAGAGAGACATCTCTGTATTTATCGGGATTTTCTTTAACCATCTTGAAGGGTACATCTCTCAATGCTGGAATTTCATCTAAGGGCTTTGGTAGAGTTGCACAACTGAGGATAAAAAAGAGGCAGCATAACAATAAGAAAAACCTCAAAATAAAAATATTCTTTAACATAATTTATTATATCAACTGAATTGGTAGTATTAAAAGCTTAATTTTACTTTGAGAGTAACTCCTTGAAAACCCTGTAAATCTTTTGATATTCAGAATAGGTTCTTTTAAAGATTGAAGGAAAATTGCTTAGGTCTTTTATATTTATTATGCAATCAACACCATAGACAAAGGCAGAAAGCCTGTCCATTGTTGATAGAGATTTGCTTAATAGAAATACTAATATTTCTCTTCTACGATACATTGGAAGAGAAGAAATCTGATTTATTATTTCAATGTTTTCCTCTCCTAATACAACTATTGATAGGTCTTCAAGGCTAAACATTACTGAAGCCTCTTCATTATTTGATGGATTGAGACAATCAATACCAATGGATTTCAAATAGTCAGAAATAATTTTTTGAAATTCCCTATTATTTTCATATACTATAGCCTTTGACATACTTTAACCCTTTATTTTTTTATCATAATCCATATCAAGTTTTAGTTCTTCAATATCAGTGGTTTTTTCTCCTCTTTGAGATTTTATCTTGTCTATCTCCATGATAACTTTTGCTTTTCTTGATGCAAAGGCAAGTGCTGTATCTTCGCTTATAATACCTTCTTTATAGCATTTAAGGATTGACTGATCAAAGGTATGCATTCCTGATGCTTCAGATGTTTCTATTACATCATAGAAAGTTTTATCAGCAGTTTCACCCTTAATTATTAGTTCTTTTACTCTTAAAGTATTTCGCATCACTTCTGTTACTGCCACTCTACCTTTGTCAACTCTGGGAAGAAGTCGCTGGCAGACAACCCATTTAAGTGTGTCAGAAAGTCTTAGTCTTATATACGATTCATCCTCTGGCGGAAACATTCCGATAACTCTGCCAATTGTCTGTCCTGCATCGGTTGTATGAAGAGTGCTCAGTACAAGATGTCCTGTCTCTGCTGCCATTAGAGCTATCTCTACTGTTTCTCTATCTCTAATCTCTCCAACGAGTATTACATGGGGTGCTTGCCTAAGTGCAGCCCTAAGCCCGTCTGCAAAGCTTTGGAAATCTATGCCAAGTTCTCTTTGATTAAATGTTGATTTTTTATGGGAATGAACAAATTCAACTGGATCCTCAAGAGTTATTACATGACATGCTCTTGTCTCATTAATTATATTTAAAATTGCTGCAAGTGTTGAAGATTTACCAGAGCCTGTTGCTCCTGTAACCAAAACAAGCCCCATTCTTTCCTTTGCAATCTCTTTAATTACTGGAGGAAGTTGCAGTTCTTCAACAGTGGGAATCTTAATTGGTAGTCTTCTCATAACAATTGAGTAGTTTCCCCTCTGGGAAAAAATATTTACTCTGAATCTTGCCCTCTGTATAGCATAACTTGTATCACAATATCCTTCCCTTATAAGATTTTCAATAAGTCTCTTTTGATTATTCATAATTATTAGAGCTATCCTCTCTGTATGAAAGGGCATGAGAGATTCAATGGGAAGGTTCTTTATGTTAACAGGCTTTATTTCGCCCCAGTGAAGAACCTGAAAGGGTCTTCCAGCTGTAAATATAATGTCAGATAGGTCTGGATAGGCATCACAAATGCTTTCAAGAATGTGATCAAACTCCTGTTTCCTCATGCGAGACCTTCTTGAGGAAGTTCTTTAAGAAATTTTGCAAATTTTTGTTTGTCTGTTGCTCTTTCATAGGCATCCTCTGGTGTTATTTTGCCTTCTTGAAGAAGTTGCAGCAGGGTATCATCCATTGTCTGCATTCCTATTTTTTTACTTGTCTGCATGATTGAGAGTATTTGATGGGTTTTACCTTCTCTTATAAGGTTTGCAACAGCATAGGTATTAATCAAGATCTCACAGGCTGCCACTCTTCCTTTACCATCTGCTCTTTTGAGAAGAGTCTGGGCTACCACTGCTTGTAAAGACTCACTAAGGGAAGTTCTTACTTGAGCTTGCTGTTCAGGAGGAAAGACATCAATGATTCTGTCAACTGTTTTAATTGCTGATGATGTATGGAGAGTGCTGAATACTAAATGACCTGTGGCAGCAGCCTCAAGGGCAAGCTGAATTGTTTCAAGGTCTCTCATTTCACCAACAAGAATTATGTCAGGGTCTTCTCTGAGAGCAGCTCTTAAGGCTTTTGCAAAGCTTTCTGTATGAGTTCCCACTTCCCTGTAAGATATTACGCATCCTTTATTGGGATGGACAAACTCTATGGGATCTTCAATAGTTATTATTCTTTCCTTTCTATTAGTGTTAGCATAGTCAATAATAGAGGCTAATGTTGTGGACTTTCCTGAACCTGTAGGACCTGTAACAAGAACAATTCCTTTTTTAAGCATTGCGAATTTTTTTAATACAGATGGTAAACCAAGCTGGTCAATTGTTTTTATTTCATTAGGTATGTGCCTGAATGCTGCACCAATTCCTTCTTTATGCATAAAATAGTTAACACGAAAACGAGCAACACCTGGTATTTCATGGGCAAAGTCAAGGTCTCCTGTTTCTTCAAATATCTTGATTTTCTCCTCTGGGGTAATTTCATAGAGAAGCTTCCTAAGTTCCTCATTATCAAGAACTTTGTATTGAACCCTAATAAGTTCTCCGTGAATTCTTAAGACAGGCTGGCTTCCAGCTACAAGATGTAGATCACTTGCTTTGTTTTCAAGCATTAGTTTAAAGAAGGCATCTATACGAGCCATGTAAAATTATAGCATGATTTGAGGAAGAAGTGAACTCATGTTATACTAAAAAATTGTAAAATGGCTATAGAACTTATTATTTTTGACTTAGACGGCACACTTGTTGACTCCTGTGAGGATATAAGGGTGGCTTTGAACTACTGCTTTGAAAAAAGAGGTATTGAAGGTTTTTCAAAGGAAGAAGTCAGAAGAATGGTTGGAGAAGGTGTTAATCGCCTTATTGAAAAGGCACTTTTAGCAAGAAAGGTTTCTCTACCCTTTAAGGAAATGATTGAATGTTTTATAAACTACTATAGTCAACACATTGCGGATTTCTCAAGATTATATCCAGGGGTTATAGAAACCCTTGAAGAATTAAGAGAAATTAAAAAAGTAGTTATATCTAACAAGCTTACT
This sequence comes from Thermodesulfovibrio sp., assembly GCA_025060625.1. GTDB lineage: Bacteria > Nitrospirota > Thermodesulfovibrionia > Thermodesulfovibrionales > Thermodesulfovibrionaceae > Thermodesulfovibrio. Next base: position 2,983 of record JANXBR010000001.1, on the reverse strand, counting down.
GAACTAAGCATTAAAACCCTTGAGAGTTTAGGAATAATTAAATTCTTTAGTTTTATTGCTGGAAGTGACTTTTTTCCTGAAAAAAAGCCTTCTCCCCTACCATTTATTGAAACAATGAAGAGATTTAAAGTCCTACCAGATGAAACATTAGTTGTTGGTGATAGTGAACTTGACATAGAAGCAGGAAAACTGGCTGGTGTTAAGACTATAGCAGTTACCTATGGATATAGGAATAGAGATCTTCTAAAAAATGCTGACTTTGTAATTGATAAATTCAGCGATTTAGTGAGAATTGTAAAATCTCTTTAAAATGGGCTATTTTATTGTCTTTGCAGGTAAAGGTGGTACAGGAAAGAGTACTCTTGCTGCATTAACAGTTAAATATCTATTGAGCAAAAACGTAAAACCCGTACTTGTTGTAGATGCGGATCCTAACTTCTGTCTTCCTGAGCTTCTTGCGGTTAAAGTTAGAGAAACTTTAGCATCGGTAAGAGATGGTGCAATGCATAATAAACCTGAAACAATGAGTCTTGATGAATGGCTTGAGATTAGGATAAACAGTGTTATTGAAGAAGCTGAGGGATTTGATCTTCTTGTGATGGGAAGGCCCGAGGGTAGTGGATGTTACTGTGCAGTTAACAATGTTTTAAAGAGAATTATTAGAGAAATTGCAGATAACTATAGGTACATAGTTGTTGATAATGAAGCTGGTATGGAACATATAAGTAGAGGATTACTAAACAAAATTGATCTATTATTTATTATTGCCACTCCTGCCAAAAGTGGCATCCAGGCTGCACTTAGAATAGACGAACTAATAAGGGAAACCAATATAGTTCCACAGAAGAAGGTTCTAATAGTAAATATGGCTTTTAACGAGATTGAAGACTCTCAAAAAGAGCAACTTTTAAAATATTTTAATAAAATTCATTATGTTTTCTTTGACAGAGATTTTATGAAGTTAAGCGAAACAGGAAGAAGTGTATTCAATATCTCAGAGAATGAACCAGTATGGAAAAACTTTAAAAAGATTCTGGAGGAAGAAATTGAGTGAAAAATTTGACAAGCTTGTTGAAATAATGGAATTCCTTCGTTCTGAAAAAGGATGTCCATGGGATAGACTCCAAAATCATGATACTCTTAAAAGATATCTTCTTGAAGAAACCTATGAACTTATAGAAGCAATAGAAAATAAAGACCCAAAATCTATAAAAGAAGAACTGGGAGATTTAATTCTTCAGATAGTCTTTCACAGTCAGATAGCAAAGGAACAGGGTAATTTTGATATAAATGATGTAATAGATTCAATTACTCAGAAAATGATTGGAAGACATCCACATGTATTCGGAGAGGCTGATTTTAAAACTCCTGAAGAAGTTTTAGACCAGTGGGATGAAAGAAAAAAAGAAGAAGGAAAGCTTGGGAGTTCAATACTGGAAGGAATTCCGCTGGCACTTCCTTCATTGCTTAAGGCATACAAAATTCAGTCAAGGGTTGCAAAGGTTGGTTTTGATTGGGACAGCGTTGATGGAGTTATTGACAAAATTAAAGAAGAGCTTAAGGAAGTGGAAGAGGCAGTTAAAATAGGTGAAAAGGAAAAGATAGAAGAAGAAATAGGAGATTTACTTTTTAGTTTGGTAAATCTTGCTCGTTTTTTCAAAATTGATCCAGAAACCGCCTTAAGAAAAACAAACAGGAAATTTGAAAAAAGATTTAAAAGACTTGAAAAAATTGCTCAACAAAAAGGTAAAAAACTAAAAGAAATGACACTAAGTGAAATGGATAGTCTCTGGGAAGAGATAAAGAATTCTTCTTAATTCTGAAAAATAGTGAGTTTTTCCTTTGGCTCAGAAAGTTAAAGAGTTTGTCATTTCACAATTCCCGATGCAGTTCCTGTGAAAGTTTCACTTCCGTAGGTACCTGAGGCTACACCTTTCATATTAATAGAACCATTATATGAACCTCCTGATAGCTGTATCGGATAAGCTGGATCATTAGCTATAGTTGCTGCCCAGTTTCCACCTGACCAGTATGTGGGAGTAAAATTAACAGAACCTGAAGCACCTGATGTAGCATTAAGTGTTACAGATTGGTTAAGAACTGGCGTTCCAGTATAACTTCCACTTACATTAGCAGTTGACCATAAAATAGGTTTCTGTCCTGTCTGAGTTGCAAAGAAAACCACATTGTTTAAATTTACGGTCAAATTATTTCCTGAACCAGTGAAACTTGCCTTTCCAACCTCAACTACAGGAATTCCGAGTCTTTTTAACTTTTCCTGTTCTTCTGTAAGATTTGTTCCAGTTTTATTACATACTCCACCTGGACATGCCATACTTAAAAACTTTGTTGTCTCCATAGCCACTCCTAATGTTACACTCTGCCAGTATTTATTTGTTGGATCAAAGGTTCCCACTGTTTCACCAACAAATATACCTGTTAAAAAAGGAGTTCCATTTATATCTGCAAAATAACCATAGGTTTTACCATTAATTACATTTTGAACAGAGTTTTCATTTCCCCATAAATCTCCCTTAAGCAAAGCACCGAAAGAGTTTGGAGTTCCTTCAAAACTTCCAGTGTATGTTATCTCCCATAAGCCTGTAGGAGCAGTATTATATGCTCCACCCATTCCAATCAATCCTGCTCCAAAGGTGTAATTATTTGTGTTTGTATCCATAACTATGTAGCCTTCCTGATTTTGTATTGTCATTCCATATGAATTCGTATCTATAGTTATATTTGATAAAATTGATGGAGAAGGTGAAGAAGGAATAGAACCTGTTCCAAGTGTTACAGCCTTTACAGTGTCTTCACCTTCAAGGAAAAATCTCTTTTCAAGAGTCAAAACATTTGATACTGCATCCCTTGAAAGACTTCCAAGGAAAATTCCTTTGTTTGTTGAATCATTATATATTCCTGAGACATAGGTACTGAGATTATAGGAACTATCTGTTTTTTGTCCAAATCTACCACCTATATA
>JANXBR010000019.1 GCA_025060625.1 Thermodesulfovibrio sp. | reverse complement strand
AAGAATTAAGAAAGAGAGGAATAGAAGTCTAAAAAATAAAAGGTGGAGGATTTCCCTCCACCCTAATAAATAAGAGATTACTGTTTCTTTTCAGCTGGTTTTGCAGGCTCAGCTTTCTTTTCAGCTGGTTTTTCAGCTGGCTTTGCTTCTTTCTTTTCAGCTTTTGCTGCTGCCTTCTTTACGCTCTTTGCTGTTGCTTTACCATCTTTCTCGGTATATTTTACTACGACCTTGTCACCAGCCTTTACATCCTTAATCTGCTCATCTGTTACTGCGATTGTGAGTTCCTGTTTTTTGCTCTTTACTGTGATGGATTTACCAACTGTGTCAACAGCGGTAACCTCACCTGTAATCTGCTTGACTTTTTCCTTTGGCTTTTTCTCCTCTTTCTTCTCGGCTGGTTTTGCTGCCTCAGTCTTCTTTGCAGGCTCTGCAGGTTTTGCAGGCTCAGCTTTCTTCTCAGCTGGCTGCTGTGCAAAGGCTACTGATACAGTAAGAGCAAATACCAAAGCCATTACTACTGCTAAAACTTTCTTCATCCTCTTTGTTCACCTCCTTTCCTTCATGTTTCTTTACCAAAGGGATTTCAGTTTTCAGTTCAATATATCTTCTGCAAATTGAATGCCATCATAACTATACCAGAATTTTCAATATAATTTAAAAAAGTTAACTTTGAATTCTTCGTCATTTCACAAAATTCTTCGTCATTTCACGAATATTATCAGAAAGTCCAAATTTTTTAAGTCTATACCAAAATGTATCATAACTCATTCCAAGTAGTCGAGCTGCCTTTGCTATTACAAAATTTGATTTAATTAGAGCCTTTTTTATGAGTTCCTTTTCAAGTTCTTCATAGTTTATACCTTCATCGGGAATATTTATGTCAAATGGACTCTTAGGAGTTCTTACCCTTAACTCATCCTGTATGTCATCTAATGTTATATTATCTTTTTCACATATAATTATTGCCCTTTCAATTATACTTTCAAGCTCCCTTATGTTACCTGGCCAAGAGTAATTTAAGAGAGCCTGTAATGCTTTTTCTTCAATTCCATTAACTCTTTTACCAAACTCCTTAGAATACTTTTCAATAAAGAAATATATAAGTTCTGGAATATCCTCTTTCCTTTCTCTAAGTGGAGGTATCTCAACTGTTATCACCTTTAGTCTATAATAAAGGTCTTCTCTAAATTTGTTCTTTTCCACCTCTTCAGAAAGATTTTTATTTGTTGCTGCAATAATTCTTACATCAATTTTATTTGTGTTTTTACCACCAATTCTTCTTACTTCTTTGTCCTGAAGCACTCTCAGTAATTTAGATTGCGTTGACATAGGAATTTCTGCAATTTCATCAAGGAAAAGAGTTCCTTTGTCTGCAGCTTCAATAAGTCCTATTTTTCTTGTGTTTGCTCCAGTAAATGCTCCAGGTTCGTATCCAAAAAGCTCACTTTCAATTAAAGTATCTGGGATGGCTGCGCAATTTATGGCTATGAAGGGTTTATCTTTACGTGGAGAGTTATAATGTATTGCTCTTGCTATAAGTTCTTTTCCTGTGCCACTTTCTCCATATATCAAAACTGTAGCATTTGTTGGAGTTGCCTTTTTAATTATGTCAAGCACTTGAAGCATTTTTTTAGATTTACCGATAATACCTTCTATCTTAAATTTCTCATAGAGTTCCTTTTTCAACATCTGATTTTCTCTAATAAGATTCATTCTTTCTTCTGCCTTTCTTATGGTGACAAGAAGGACTTCTTTATCAAGGGGTTTTGTTAAATAATCAAATGCACCCTGTTTAATAGCATCTACAGCTGAAGATATGGTTCCAAAGGCAGTAATAACAATTACAGCTGGTTTAAAAGGTTCTTCCGGTAACTTGTTAAGAATTTCTATTCCATTTTGATTCCCCAATTTTAAATCAGTAAGGACTATCTCTGGAAAAACTTCATTGATTATCTTTGAAGCCTCCTCTAAAGAAGAAGCTGTATGAACATTATAACCTTCTTCAGAGAGTATGGTTGAAAGAATCTCTCTTTGTAATGGTTCATCGTCTATTATTAAAAGTGTTGTCATTGCTAAATATTTAAACAGGTAAATAAATCTTTATTTCGCTACCCTCTCCCACCTTGCTTGAGAAATCTATGCTTCCACCGTGTTCTTCTATAACTTTTTTTGCCAAAGAAAGTCCCAATCCAAGCCCCTCTTTTTTGGTAGTAAAAAATGGTTCAAAAATCTTGTCCATAATTTCCTCAGGCACTCCAGAGCCTGTATCTACAATTTTTATTAAGAGTTCATCTTCTATGAGTTCTGTCTTAATAAAAAGGTTCTTTATCTCCGAATCTTTCATTGCCTGTAAGGAATTAGTAATTATATTTAATAAACAACTTTTTATCAAATCTACATCAAGATTGAGAGTAAAATCAATTGTGTAATCTTTATATATATTAACTTCCTGTTTTTCTGCTGTTGCTTCAATTATTGAGATCACATCATCTATTATTTCTATGATACTCGCCATTTTTTTGTTAAGCTTCAGAGGTCTGGTATACTCAAGATACTCTGTAATAAGATTGTTCACTCTATAAATTTCCTGTTTCATACTCTCAAGCAGTTTTATATAGTTATTAGCATTCTGTTCATCCTTTTTTAGTTTTTCTATAAGATGATCAATGCTTAAGTTGATAAAGTTAAGTGGATTTCTTATTTCATGAGCGATTGTTCTACTAAGTTGTCCTATTGCTGAGAGATGTTCTGCTTCTCTAAGTCGTTCCTGCAAAATATGATTTTCCTGAAGTTTATGAATCATGAAATTAAAGCTTTCTGCTATTTTGCCTATTTCATCTTTTCTGTTTATGTTCAACCTATAATTAAAATCTCCTTGAGCAACCTTTATGGCAGCTTCAGTTAAACTATCAATTGGTTTTGTATACCTGAGAGATATAATATAAGTTATAACTATACCAATAGAAAATACAACTAAGTTAGTTAACATCCTGTTGATTGCATTGGTTTTTAAAATTTTTGAAAAATCATCTTTATTTATTCTTAAATGAATATATCCATATTGCACATTGCCTGCTATTACAGGAACTATAACATTATAAACGTGTTCTTCTTCAAAGACGGGTTCACCGAGTTCTGCCTTAATAATTAATTCTTTTTTTCTATGGGTGATAGGCTTACCTATGTTTTGAGGATTGGTGCTTGCAATAATTTCTTGGGTATTGCTTATTATAGAAACCTCCTTTATGCCTCTTGTGTTTAGCTTTTTTAAATACTCTGAGAGCTTATTTGAACCTCCGCGAGTAACTTCCTCCACTCCTATTTGAATAGCCTTTGTCAAGTCTGCAGTTTGACTTTCAATTTCCTTTAGTAGTTTTTTTTCAGCCTGAGTATAGAAAACATAAAGGGTAGACATTAAAGTAAAATTAAGGAGCAGTAAAAGTAATATTAACTTCCACTTCAAAGAGAGTCTATCAAGGATACTCATAATCATGTATAATGTATTATAGTATGCTTTCAGAAAGAATATCATCTATCTTTAAAAAATTGACCTATTCTGCTTTAAGAACAGGAAGAAACCCGGAAGAGATTAAACTAATTGCTGTAACAAAATCTCAATCCATTGATAAAATAAAGGAGGCATCTCAACTTGGTTTAAGAGTTTTTGGTGAGAATAGAGTTCAAGAGGCGAAAGCTAAAATAGAAGAATTGAGGAATTTTATTGACCAATGGAAAATGAATATTGAATGGCATATGATAGGACATTTGCAAAGCAATAAAGTAAAGGATGCTGTTAAGCTTTTTACAATGATTCACTCATTAGATTCAGAAAAACTTGCTATCCTTATAAATAAGGAAGCAGAAAAAATTAATAAGATTCAGAGAGTTTTAATTCAAGTAAAACTTTCAGAGGAAGAGTCTAAGTATGGAGTGAAAGAGGAGGAAGTTGAGAGACTCATTGAGAGTTGTCTAAATCTAAAAAATATTAAAGTAGAAGGTTTAATGACTATTCCTCCATACTTTGAAAATCCTGAAGATGTTCGAATTTATTTTAGAAGACTTAGAAAAATAAGGGATGAATTGAATAAAAAAGGTTATGACTTTATAAAAGAACTTTCTATGGGAATGTCAAATGATTTTGAAGTAGCTATTGAGGAAGGTTCAACAATGGTAAGGATAGGAACAGCTATTTTTGGCCAAAGAATAAAATAGGAGGTGATATAAAATGATAGGTTTTATTGGTGGTGGCAATATGGCTGAAGCATTAGTTAGAGGCCTTGTAAAGGACGGGAAAAAGAATATTATAGTATCTGAACCAGTTGATGAAAGAAGAAGATACCTTGAGAACTGCTATGGAATAAAAACTACGCCTTCAAACACAGAAGTGGTCAATTTATGTGAAATTATCATATTAGCAGTAAAGCCTCAAAACATAAGAGAGGTTCTTGAAGAGATTAAAGATATTGTTTCTGAAAAACATACAGTAGTTTCAATAGCTGCTGGTATTCCTCTTAAATTAATTCAGAAATATTTAAAAACAGATAAGTTAATAAGGGCCATGCCAAATCTTGCAGCCATTGTTGGAGAATCAATGACTGTTTTAGCTCTATGTGAATGTCTTGAGATGAAAATTATAGCACCAGTTAGGGATATATTCATGAGTGTTGGAAAGGTAATAACACTTCCAGAAAATTATATGGACCGCGTCACTGCTATATCTGGCAGTGGACCAGGCTTTTTATGTTATATAATAGAGCAACTAATAGATGTGGCCATAGAGTTTGGATTTGCAGAAGATATAGCCAAGGAACTCGTTATCCAAACATTCGTAGGAACTGCAAAGCTTCTTGAAAGCGGTCTTTCCCCTAATAAGATAAGACATAGTGTAACCTCACCGGGAGGAACTACAGAAGCTGGGCTCTATGTATTAGCTCAGGGAACATTAAGAGAAATACTTTTTAAGACTCTGCGTGAAGCAACCAAGAGAGCCAAAGAACTAAGTAATCAATAGAATGTAACCTTAAACACGAAAGGAGGCTTGATGTTTATCATTGGCAATATCATAATTGCACTGGCAGATATTTTAGACATACTTCTCACAGCTTACTCATTTATTGTTATAATATCAGCAATAGTTAGCTGGGTAAATCCTGATCCTTATAATCCAATTGTTAGATTTCTATATAAAGTTACGGAACCTTTACTTAGTCCCATAAGAAAACTATTACCCTTAAGGCTACCTGTAGATATTTCACCTCTAATCCTTTTACTTTTAATATATTTTTTACAGAAATTTTTAGTTCCAAGTCTCATTGAACTTGGATACCGAATTAGAGGAGGAACAATATGAGAATTACTCCAATTGATATTCAGCAGAAGCAGTTTAAAGTTAAATTAAGAGGCTTTGATATGGAAGAAGTATACTCTTTCCTTGAACTTGTAAGGGAAGAGTTAGAGGAACTTTTAAAAGAAAACTCCATGCTAAAAGAAAAAGTAACCCTTCTTGAGAATCAATTAGAGGAATACAAAAAAATAGAACAATCAATCCGAGATACTCTAATGACAGCACAGAGGCTTGTTGAAGATTATCAAACAAATGCCAGAAAAGAAGCTGAGCTAATAATAAAAGAAGCAGAGTTAAAAGCAGAGAATATAATTAAGGAAGCTCAGGAAAAAGTTGTAAAAATTCATGAAGATATTGTTGATCTAAAGGGCATTAGAAGACATTTTAAGGAAGAAATAAGAAGACTTATAGAAGGACATCTGAGAATGCTTGAGTTTGATAAAGAAAGAGAAGGAGAAGAAGGTGAAGTATAGTCTGCTAAGAGGCATGCAGGATATATTTTCTGAACAGATATATCTGTGGCAGTATATTGAAGAAAATGCCCGAAAAATCCTTGAAAATTTTAATTTTCAAGAAATTCGCACGCCTATTGTAGAAAATGCTGAATTATTTCTAAGAAGTATTGGTGAGGATACAGATATAGTAGAAAAGGAGATGTACATCTTTTATGATAAAAAGGGAAGAAAGGTTGCTTTAAGACCTGAAGGAACTGCTTCTGTAGTAAGGGCTTATATTCAGCATAATCTTTTTAACAATCCAGCACCTCAGAAATTTTATTATTTTGGTCCAATGTTTAGATATGAGAGACCTCAAAAAGGAAGGTTCAGACAGTTTCATCAGATTGGTGTAGAGGCTTTTGGAGTAAGTTCTCCATGGATGGATGCTGAATTAATTTATTTACTTAAAATATTTTTAGAAAAATTAAATATTAATAACTTAATCTATGAGATAAACTCTCTCGGATGTAAAAACTGCAGGCCTCAATATAGACGAGTTCTCTTCAATTTTTTAGCTGATAAGGTAAATCAACTATGCAATGATTGTCAAAGAAGATTTGAGAAGAATCCTCTAAGGATACTTGACTGTAAAGTGCCCTCATGTAAAGAGACTTTAAAGGATATCCCTTTAATTACTGATTTTTTATGTCAAGACTGTAAAGAGCATTTTATCAGTTTGCAGAAAGAGCTAAATGAAATGAATATATCCTATATTGTTAACCCAAGGATTGTAAGAGGACTTGACTACTACACAAGAACAGTTTTTGAGGTTACAACTACAATGCTTGGTGCTCAAAATGCCATAGCAGCAGGAGGAAGATATGATGACCTCGTTGAGTCCTTTGGAGGTCCTTCAACACCAGCTTCTGGATTTGCAATTGGCATGGAAAGATTAGTAGAACTATGTTTAAACTCACTATCATTAAAACCTAAAAAACCCTTTGTATATGTGGCATATACTGGTAGCAGTGTTGAAAAAGATGCAAGAAAGCTTGTCAATCTTTTGAGAAATATTAACATACCTACAGAAACTGCCTATGAAAACATATCTTTAAAAAGTCAGTTAAGAAAAGCTGACAAGGCAGGTGCAACAATAGTTGTAATTGTTGGTGAAGAAGAACTCAAAAAAAATGTTTATAGATGGAAAAATATGAAAGAACATTCCCAGGGAGAGACTACCTTAGAACAACTTTTAGAAACAATTAGGAGGAGATATGACTCTGAGTAGTGTGGAGAAATTCTTTGAAAATTTTAAGGATAAAAAAATACTCGTAATTGGAGATGTCATCCTTGATAGATATATTTTCGGAAAGGTAATGCGAATCTCACCAGAAGCACCTGTGCCTGTGGTTGAAGTATATGAAGAGCAATACAGACTTGGTGGAGCAGCAAATGTGGCAAATAATATAATTGCTCTGGGAGGTAAAGTATATCTTTGTGGAATAATAGGTAAAGGTTCTGCTGGCAGAATTGTAAGAGATTTGCTTACAGAAAAGGGAATACAACAGGATTTCATTTTTGAGGATATAAGGAGAACCACAGTTAAGACAAGAATAATTGGTGGAAATCAACAGATTGTAAGATTTGATATAGAGGACCGTAAAAGACTTGAGGGGAAAGCAAAGGAAATTTTTCTTTCTATGATAAAAAATGGATTAAATAATTTTGATGCAGTAATTGTATCTGACTATAAAAAAGGTGTGGTTTCTGAAGAATTATTTCGTATCCTTGTAAATCATAAAAAGAAAAATGGAATTTTTGTTGCAGTTGATCCAAAGGTGGGTCATTTTAGGTTTTATAAACAAGTTTCTCTTATAACCCCCAATATTGCAGAAGCTTCTCATGGAGCAGAGGTTGAGATTAAGGATGAAAAAACTCTTATAAAAGCCGGCTTTAATCTTTTAAAAAAGCTTGCCTGTGATTCTGTGTTAATAACAAGAGGAGAAGAAGGAATGAGTCTCTTTGAGAAACAGAATTCTGATGTAAATGTTACCCATCTTCCAACTGTTGCTAAAAAAGTATTTGATGTAACAGGTGCAGGAGACACAGTTATTGCAACCATAACACTTGCTCATGTAGCTGGTGCCCCTTTAGTTGATGCTGCAAAAATAGCTAATGTGGCAGCGGGTATTGTAGTTGGTAAAATTGGAACTGCTACGGCTACACAGGAAGAGATAATTGAAGTCTTAAAAGCACGACCTTATGCATAGAGCCTTAGCTTTGTATTCTGGTGGTCTTGACAGTCTGCTTTCTGTTCTTATTATAAAGGAACAAAAAATTGATGTGATTGCCTTAAAATTTTTAACTGGATTTGTCAGTCCTTTGAAAGAAGAGGATTTAAATTACGCCAAGCAATTTAACTTTGAAATAAAAGAAATAGATATAAAAGATAAATTTATTGAGATTTTAAAAAATCCTGAACATGGATACGGGAAAAATTTAAATCCCTGTATTGACTGTAAAATTCTTATGCTTAAAGAAACAAAAAATTTAATGCCACAGTATGGAGCATCTTTTGTAGTTACAGGCGAAGTTGTATCCCAAAGACCAATGAGCCAGAAGAGAGAACTACTTACAGTTATTGAGAAGAAAGCATCTTTGGAAGGTATTATTTTAAGGCCCTTATGTGCAAAGCTTCTTCTTCCTACTCGGGTTGAAATAGAGGGAATCATTAATAGAGATTTATTGTATGATATTAGCGGAAGAACAAGAAAGCCTCAAATAGCTTTAGCAAAAAAGTATGGTATAGAAAAAACTCCTCAACCCGCTGGTGGATGTCTTCTTACAGACCCTTGTTTTTGTAAAAAAGTTAGGGACCTGATGGTTCATAACGAACTTACATTAAAAAATATTGAATTGCTTAGAGTGGGAAGACATTTCAGAATTTCTAAAAGATGTAAGGCAATTGCTGGAAGGAATGAAAGAGAAAATGAAATCCTACTAAATAGATATACAGGACTTTTTCTTTATCCTTCTGACCTAAAAGGTCCTGTTATTTTATTATCTGGAGAACATTCAGAAGATGATGTCAATATAGCAGCTTCAATATGCGTTTACTATTCAAAAAGGAAAAATGCAGAAATAGTAATCAAGTCTGAAATAGATGAGCATAGGAAAATTTATAATGCAATCTCTGAAGAAGAGATTGTAAAATACAAAGTATAATATCTGGAGGTAATGATGAGAAAGATTATACTTATTAGTTTGGTATTCCTAATTCTTAGTTGCGGAAGTAAAAAAATGGTTAAACAACCATCTTCTGAATATTTATACACAACACAGGCATTCAAAGTTATTGACGAAATAAGAATATCCTATCAGAATAAAGATAATGCAGGAATAAGGAAAAATACCTCAGAATCTGCTTACAGAGAGATAATTGCCTCAATAAGACCCTTTGACAAAGCTGAACTTGAATTTTCTCCTGTGTTAGCAGAAATGGAAAAAGATGGTTACAGGTTGTATATTTCATGGAATGGAAAGTGGAAGTACCTTGGAAATGAAACAGAAGAAAGAGGACTGGCTATTTTTTTAATGAAAGGAGACCCTCCAAAGGTTGAAAAAATTATAAGGGGGAATCCTTTTAGATATCCTGATTAACCAAATCTTCCTGTTATATAATCTTCTGTAAGTTTATTTGATGGAACTGTAAATATTTTATTTGTTCTATCGTATTCAATGAGTTCTCCCAACATCATAAAGCCTGTCCAGTCTGATATTCTTGCTGCTTGTTGCATGTTGTGAGTAACAATGATAATTGTTACTATACCTTTAAGTGAAATTATTAATTCTTCTATTTTACCTGTTGATATAGGATCAAGCGCACTGGTTGGTTCATCAAAAAGGATTATTTCAGGCTCTACAGCAAGAGCTCTGGCAATGCAAAGTCTCTGCTGTTGTCCACCACTTAATCCAAAAGCATTAGTATTGAGCTTATCCTTTACCTCATCCCATAAAGCAGCATCTTTCAGAGCTTTTTCAACACGAGACTTAAGTTCTCCTCTGTTTTTTATGCCTCTTAATTTTAATCCATAAGCAATATTTTCAAATATACTCATAGGAAAGGGTGTAGGTTTCTGAAATACCATACCTATTTTGCTTCTTAACTCTATAAGGTCTGTGTCTTTTGATAAAATATTTTGCCCCTGAAATATAATTTCTCCATCATATTTATTACCAGCATAGAGGTCATGCATTCTATTAAAACATCTAAGCAGAGTAGTCTTACCGCAGCCACTTGGTCCAATTAAGGCAGCAACTTGATTTTTATAAATTGTCATATTTATATTTTTAAGTATATGAATTACTTTGGAATAGTAAAAATTAAGATTTCTTACTTCAATCTCAGGTATCAAATTTTATACCTCCTTTTTATGAGAAGTCTTCCAGCGATAGTGGCAAAAAATATGAATACGGTTATCATTAAAGTAGCACCCAATGTCTTAGCATGCCACTCTTCATAGGGACCCATTGCATACTGGAAAATATTTACTGTTAATGAAGCTATAGGCTGAGACATATCCAAGGAAAAATAATTATTGCTAAAAGCTGTAAACAGAAGCGATGCTGCTTCACCTGTGACTCTTGCGATTGCAAGAATAATACCTGCAAGAATTCCCGTTGCAGCACCTCTATAGACAACCTGAATGATTACCTTATAATAGGGAGCTCCAAGTGCAAAAGCAGCCTCCCTTAATGTCCAAGGTATGAGAGAGAGCATGTTTTCGGTGGTTCTAAGAATAGTAGGAATCATTATAATTCCTAATGCAATTGCTCCTGCCCATCCACTAAAGTGTCCCAAAGGTTTTACAATTATAGCATATATAAAGGCTCCTATAATTATTGCTGGTACACTTACTATAATATCAGAAAGTGTGCTTATTACTTTTGATATATTATATTTTCTCCCATACTCAGCAAGAAAAGTTCCGCCGAGTACTCCTACTGGCACACCAATTAAAGTAGCAAATACTGTTATATGCAAATGCCCTACAAAGGCATTTCTTAATCCCCCTCCTTCTTCTCCTGGTGGAGCTGGATCATTTAAGAATAAAGAAGAATTTATGCCTGTTATACCGTGCCTTGATACATCTATGATAATAAAAGAAAGCCAGAATATACCCCATAAAGCAGTAAGAAAACATACAAAAAGTGCAAGGCTGCTAATTACTTTTCTTCTCTTTGGTATCATTTCCTCTCAGCATTCATTAAGAATATCTGCGCCAAAGCAAGAATATTAAAACTCATTATAAAAAGTATAAAGGCAACTGCCATTGTCTCTCCGAGTGCTCTTCCCAAGGAAAGTCCTACTCCGCCAAGAACTCCAAGCTTTGAGTATGGTAAAACAACATCTTTTAAAACCTCCAATTTTGTTGCACCTATAGCATAGGCAGATTCTTTTAGTACAGAAGGAGTTAAATTAAAAGAATCCCTTGCGATAGAAGCTGTAAATGGAATTATCATTATACTTAGAATAATGCTTGTTGTTAGGAGGTCTAATCCAAGAGGATTCCCTTCAAATAGTTTACCAAAAAGAGGCAGTTTTCCTACTGTTGACTGTAAAAAAGGCTCTATATAATGCATCATTATGGGAGTTAATGTGAAAAGTCCCCACATCCCATAAATTATGATTGGAATTGCAGCAAGCAGTTCTATTGCTGTTCCTATTACTCCCTTTAAAAAAGATGGAGCGATTTCTGTTATAAAAATTGCAATTCCTATGGCAATTGGAACTGCTAAGAGTAATGCAAAGAATGAAGTTATAAGTGTCCCTATTAAAGCTGGAGCAGTTCCAAAAATTTCTTGAACTGGATTCCATTCATTTGAGAAAATAAATCCACCAATCCCTAATTTAGTAATAGCAGGTAGAGATTCTTTAAAGAGGACTATAAAAATTCCTAAAGAAATAGCAATTACACTGAATGCAGTGATGGCAGTAATAAATAAAAAAACAATGTCTGTAAATTTACCCCTTTGTTTTTTCATTAACTCTTATTATACCTTATGTTAATTACAATGTAATCCTTTACTAATGATTTATTAAAATTGTTAATTCATTGCCTTTAACAATCTCTGTGTAAAGATGGCAATAGAGTATTTTGCTTAAGTAGGGATGGAAAAGCCTCTTTATATTTTACTAATCAGAGACTTAAAGCGATCTATGGCATTCAATGCATCAACAAATAGAGAGTTTTTAATACCTCCTACTGTTAACTCTTTAATAAAAAGACTTCTCTGACTTTTCAAGAAATCACCTATATCATCTATTAGAGCAATCTCACATAGTTCATCAATAAAATCTTCAACTATGGGTACTTCAAGAAAACCGCTCTCTTTATCAATGAATTTCCTGAAGGCAATGTGATTTTCAAATTTTAAAAAAAACCGATTCATCATATCTCTTTGTTCAATTAGATTATTTCTAAGAATATAGAATTTTTCTCTTAGTTTTTCATCAGTAAACTCTCCATTCCATATTACAGGAGAAGATTCATTAAAACCCTTACATTCTTTGAAAGCTGTTCTTCTTCTTTCGGCAATTACAAAGTTTTGCAATGCTTCAGGAAAAGTAACTGAAAATGGGATGATATGACATTGAAGAGGCTTAAGACTGCCATGTATTGAACATAGATAGTTTTTAAGTAATCGGCATTTTTTGTTTAATCTATTTCCTGCTATAAAATCTCCAATAATATAAAAACTTTTATACCTGAAGGAAAAATCTTCAATATATTTTCTGTGGATAGAATTAAGGGGATATATCTTGCTAAAACCTAAGGTAATTGGAAAAAATCTATAGAGTTTTCCCAATTCTTTTAAGGTAATGATTGTTGCTCCACCACAACAAACATTGGAACAATCTAATATGCATTGAAATTTTATTGCTCCTCTCACTTTCTATAATTCATTACCTCTTCTCTTAATACCACTGCTTCTAAATCAGCAGGAAATCCTAATTCTGTTAGATATTTTAGTATGTTTTCCCTTCCTCCTTCCTGTCTATCAACAAGAACAATCACCTTTTGAACAAAAACTCCTGCCTCTTTAAGTCGCGATATTGCCTCAATAGTTGAGCTCCCTGTTGTTATAACATCATCCACTACAACCACACTGTCTCCTTCACTTATATTTCCCTCAATCCATTGCATAGTACCATGTTCTTTCGCTTTTTTTCTTACAACAAAAGCTTCTAAGGGTTTTCCCTTTAAATAGGAAGTATAGGCTACAGAGTTAGCAATTGGATCAGCGCCAAGAGTAAGTCCTCCAATTCCCTTTACACTTAATTTTTCAATCATCTCATAAATTATATTTCCGATAAGATACATCCCTTCGGGAGATAGTGTAACCTTTTTACAGTTAAAGTAGTAATTACTCAATCTTCCTGAAGTAAGGCGAAAGATGGGTGTTTCAGAATACTTAAAAGCCCTCTCATAAATTAACTGAATGAGTCTTTCTTTCATAATATTTTTATTTTTTGTTTTTAATAGGTTCTTTCATACTTTTCAGACTCACAAACTTCTCTTACAGTCTCCTTAATTAGTTTTCCATTTTCCCATACTTTCTCGCTTACTTTTCTACATTTGGTATAAGGATCCTTATAGTAGTAATCACTTGTAGGTTCGGCTCTATAGTAACCCCTTCCGTCCTCTGTTCTGTATTCAACAGGCTTTCCAGATTGATAGGCTTCTTTTGATCCTCTCATAGATATATCAGCAATTGTTGCTCCAAAAACTGCTCCAAGACCAGCACCAATTACACCACCACGCCAGGGATTTTTTTTGTCAAGAAGTGCACCTGCTACTCCTCCAACAACTGCACCTGCACCGGCACCTTCATAATGTTGCTGCTGCAATTGACCACAGGCAACAGTAAAAAGCATTAAAACACCTAAAATAAATGAGATTTTTTTCATTTCTTCCTCCCTTTTCTTATATTGCTTCTTTTTATTCTACATTATTAAATTCCTGAAAAATTACTCTATTTCTTCCAGATTGTTTTGCTCTATATAGAGCAATGTCAGCTTTTTTAATTAAATCACTTGATGTTACTAAACTATTTCCATAAAAGGTTGTCAATCCTATGCTAATTGAAAGATTTATAACCCTATTGGAGAAAGTCTTAAATTCACTCTCTTCAACCTTTTTCCGAAAAGCCTCACATGTTTCTAAGGCTTCTTTTTTATCAGTTGATGGCATCAATATACAGAATTCCTCTCCTCCATATCTCCCTAAGAGAATCCTGTTTGAAAGAAAACTTTTAGCCAATGTAACAATCTCAATTAAAACTCTGTCTCCTGAGAGATGTCCATAGGTATCATTTATTTTTTTGAAAAAATCTATATCAAAGAGAGCTAAACTTAGGGGTTCTTTATAAAGACAGCACCAGTTTAATTCCTCCTGGATTCTTTCCATTAAAAATCTCCTATTATAAGCACCTGTTAATGGATCCTTTGTAAGTAAGCTATTAAACTCTCTCTTCATTTCTATTAAGTTTTTTGCCATCTTTATCTTCATAATAAGCTCGCATTTAAATATATCTTCTATCAAATAATCAAATATTTCAAATTTACAAATCTTTTTGATTTTCTCTTCAGTTTTTTTTGAGAGGATTAAAATTAAAGGCGTTTCTCTAAGCGAAGGTGCAGTAGTAAGATTTTCAATGTATTTCCATTCTCTTTTTTTCATTTGGAATGTATCAAAAAGTATTAAGTCAGGATTAGTTTTGTAGACATAATCAATAAGTTCATCATTTATAGGATGATTCTGTATTAATTCAATTTCATCTTTTAAATAATCCTTTATCAAATCAGAAAGTTCAACTCTGTTTGTGCAAAGTAATACATTCATTGTAATTGTAAATTATACATAAAATTCAACTCTATGAAAACATATTTAAAACCATCTCAGCTGGATTTTTTGACGATGTAACTGCTCTGCCAACAACTATATAGTCAGCTCCAAGATGAAAAGCCTCTTTTGGAGTTACAGTTCTTTTCTGGTCATCATTGTAGAATTTTTCAAATCTTATTCCCGGTGTTACTACAATAAAGTCTTTTCCACATTGTTCCTTAATAAGAGCTACTTCCTTTGCAGAAGCCACAACACCGTGAAGTCCTGCTTTATTTGCAAGCATGGCGAGATTTTTCACAAGTGAATCAAAGTTGATTGGAGATTCATAAATCTCTTGTAGATTTTCATTATTAAGACTTGTAAGAACTGTAACTGCGAGAATCTTTAAGCTGGATTTTTCTTTCTCCAAAACTTCCCTTGCCCTTTTCATCATCTCATAGCCACCTAAGGCATGCAATGTTAACATATCCACTTTATAGGATAAACTCGCCCTTATAGCCTTCTGGACAGTATTTGGAATATCATGAAATTTAAGGTCAAGAAAAACTTTTTTCCCTCTATTTTTGAGAATCTTTAAAATCTCTATACCTTCACTAAGGAAAAGCTCAAGCCCTACT
This sequence comes from Thermodesulfovibrio sp., assembly GCA_025060625.1. Classification (GTDB taxonomy): domain Bacteria; phylum Nitrospirota; class Thermodesulfovibrionia; order Thermodesulfovibrionales; family Thermodesulfovibrionaceae; genus Thermodesulfovibrio. The sequence goes on along the minus strand of JANXBR010000019.1, from coordinate 3,094 downwards.
TTATAAAAATTTACCAAATCATCAAGTTCATCAACAAGCCTTAAGGCATCTTTTTTGTTTGAAAAGTCAAGAGCAATTATTACTCTTTCATTCATCATATCTTGGGAAGCACTATCCCTTTCTGAGCCTGATATTTTCCCTTCCTGTCTGCATAGGAAATTTGGCATTCTTCTTCTGATTTGATAAATATTAACTGTGCAATTCCCTCATTGGCATAAATTTTTGCAGGTAAGGGAGTTGTATTAGATATCTCAATAGTTACAAAGCCTTCCCAAGCTGGTTCAAGAGGAGTTACATTTACAATAATTCCGCATCTTGCATAGGTGGATTTACCAATACAGAGCACCAGCACATCTCTTGGAATTCTGAAATATTCCACTGAGCGGGCAAGGGCAAAGGAGTTTGGTGGAATTATGCATATATCTCCTTTAAACTCCACAAAGCTTTTTGGGTCAAAGTTCTTGGGATCAACTACAGTATTGTTTATATTGGTAAAAATTCTAAACTCATCAGCTACTCTCATATCATATCCATAGGAACTAACACCATAAGATATTACGCCTTCTCTGACAAGTCCATCTTCAAAAGGTTCAATCATTCCTTTACGAGCCATATCTTTAATCCAGCGATCATTTCTAACCATAGGTTTTACTCCTTTTGGTCAAGAATGTTTCTTATTTTAAATAGTATTTCTTCTGGAGATATTGACTTTTCTATTATAGTTGTATCCTTTAAAGTTATTGGATTTCCACTCATTATTAATATCTTTGTTTTAGGATTTATACTATTTATTCTTTTTTTGACCTCTAAACCTGTTATTACTGGCATTATAAAGTCTATAAGACAAAGATCAATTTTTTCCTTGTATTCTTCAAATATTTTAAGAGCTTGTTCTCCATTTTCAGCCTCATATACCGTGTAACCGTAATCCCTAAGAAATGAACCAATATACTGCCTTACTTGAGCATCATCATCAACGAGCAGCACGGTTTCGTTTCCTTTTAAAATTTCTTTATTAATTAATTCCATATTGATTTTATTCTTTTGAGGGAAATATATCTTAAAAGTCGTACCTTGTCCTAATTCGCTATATAAATGAATGTGTCCATTATATCCTTTTACTAAACCATAAACAGTCGTTAATCCTAAACCAGTTCCTTTCCCCTTTGGTTTGGTTGTAAAAAAGGGCTCAAAAACTCTTTTCTTTGTCTCTTCATCCATGCCTGTTCCAGTATCTGAAATAGACAAAACAAGATAATTCCCTGGTTTTACAAGGGGATGGGTATTTTGATAATCAGAATTAAGATGTATTTCATTTAAAGTAATGACTACTTCTCCACCTTCTGGCATTGCATCTCTTGAATTTGTAACAAGATTTAAGACAATTACTTCAAGATGGGCAGGGTCTATTTCATAAAGAACTTCTGATTCTGGTAGATTAAGTTTTAATTCAATATCTCTTCCGATTATTGACCTTAAAAACTCTGAGTAATTTACTAAAAATTTATTAAGATTAATTTTTGTTACAGTACTAATATCCTCTTTTCTACTAAAGGTAAGTAGTGTATTAGATAAATCTCTTGCTCTTTGTCCTGCTTCAACTATCTTCTGAACATATTTTTTTAAATTCTCATCTTGGATTTTTGCATCAAGTATAGCGGCAAAACCAAGAACTCCTGTAAGAATGTTTTTGTATTCATGGGCGATTCTTCCAGATAGCATACCGAGAGATTCTATCTTTTGAGAATGCAAAAGTTGTTCCTGTATTTTTTTTCTTTCAGTAATGTCTATTATTGATTTAATAGATTTTTTTGTGTATGGAATCATGGCAACTGTCATTAGAGCATCTTTTATTCTGCCATGTTTATCTTTTATTTTAATCTCATACTGGGATGGAGCCAGGGAGGGAGATATTCTCCTTAATTTATGATATTCAATCGCTTGGGGGAGTATATCTTCAGGAATAAAATCACTCCATCTCATTTTGCCTTCAATTTCCTTTTTAGTATATCCTGTTAATCTCTCAAACTCTTCATTTACAAACTCCACTGTCATATCTTCTTCAGTAATTAAAATTGCCACTCCTATACTTGATAAAATTACCCTTTCTTGTTCATATATCTTCACCATCTCGCTATGTTGTTCCTTAATTTTATCTATATAGTCTAAAAACCGCTCCCTCTGTCTGTTTATGAGCTGTCCCAACATCTTTACAATCTCTATGGAAGAGTCTTCGGAAGCTTTTGCAGAAAAATCTCCTTCTTGAAGTCTTCTAAGGACATCAAAGTGTTCACATATTCCTATGGCAAGTTCATGATTTAGGTTTATTAGCTCTTCAATATCTTTTGATAGCTTATTTATACTATCAATAAGCCTTTGTAGTGAATATCTTTCTACTTTTATATCTATTTTTTGAGATGTATCACCCTTACCAATCTTTTCTATTACATCTGAGCATAAATGAAGAAGCTCGCTTAATCTCTGGCCATGCTCACAAAAAAAGTTTTTACATTTAATAAAGCATCCTTCTGTGCAAACCGTCGCTTCATGCATTGGTTAAATCCTTATTGTTACCTTAATTTTTAATCCATGCTTTTCTAAATTAATAATAGTCTTGCCAAGTTTTTGACACCAGGCTTTTATGTCTTTTTCAAAGGTGGGACAATCTCCAATTACTTCTACAATTTCACCCTCTTTAAACTGGGGATACTGGACACTTAATTTTAAAATTGGATAGGGACATTTCAGTCCACTGTAATCTAAAAGTCTGTCTGCCAATTTTGTCTTTCCTCCATCTCTTTGAATATTCTTCTAAAGAGCTTAAGAGCTTCCTCTGCCTCATTGGGTTCCATCTTATTTATCGCAAAACCAGCATGCACAAGCACATAATCTCCAATCCTTGCTTCCTCGGGAAGAAGTAAAAGACTTATTTGTTTTCTTAAACCCATGACATCAACTGTTGCCATTGTATCTTGAATTTCTATTATTTTTGATGGGACAGCAAGACACATTTTATCCCCCAGCTTTTGAGTATTACTAAAATTTTTTCAATTAACAAGTTTAGTTTACCAGCTAAAGTAGAAGTAAGGTCAAG
>JANXBR010000018.1 GCA_025060625.1 Thermodesulfovibrio sp. | reverse complement strand
TTGGAGTGTGGGGTGGTCCTAAAAGAATTTATTCAGCCATAAAGTTCTTTCTTTATACCTTTATAGGTAGTGTTTTCATGCTTGTTGGAATATTGGTCCTTTATTTTCATACAGGAACATCAGATATCATAGCACTTATGAATAAATCTTATCCCTATAAGATGCAGCTGTGGCTATTTTGGGCATTTTTTGCAGCCTTTGCAGTTAAAGTTCCTATGTGGCCTGTCCATACATGGCTTCCTGATGCACACACTGAAGCACCAACTGCAGGAAGTGTAATCCTTGCAGGAATTCTTATAAAGATGGGAGCATATGGATTTCTAAGATTTAATCTTCCCATGTTTCCAGAAGCCACTGTTGCTATGAAACCTTTTATGATGATTCTTTCAGTTATTGCAATTATATATGGGGCTTTGATATGTCTAATACAAAAGGATCTTAAGCGTCTTATTGCCTACAGTTCTGTTAGCCATATGGGATTTGTAACACTTGGCATTTTTACACTAAACCAACAGGGAATACAGGGTGGGATTCTTCAGATGATTAATCATGGAGTAGTTACAGGAGCTTTGTTTTTATGTGTAGGCATGATATATCAAAGAACACATACAAGGCTTATAGCTCATTATGGAGGAGTAGCTACGGTTATGCCTGCATACTCAGCATTCTTTATGCTTTTTACACTTGCCTCTATCGGACTTCCTGGAACCAATGGATTTATTGGTGAGTTTTTGATACTTCTTGGAACATTTAGAGATTGGAAACTAATGTCCATATTAGCAGCTACTGCCTTAGTTATCGGTGCTGCCTATATGTTGTGGCTCTACCAGAGAGTATTTTTTGAGAGAGTTAATTCAGAATTTTTATCCCATATAAAAGGTTATGGTGATTTAAATGCCAGAGAGATAGTTACTCTTATACCTCTGGTTATTATTGTAATATGGGTAGGTTTTTATCCCAATGCAATTTTGAGCTTCATGGATCACTCTGTAAAAGAGCTTGTTGTTGAATTAAAAAAGACAGTGGAGGCATTAAGGTGAATATATCTCAGATTCCTCTTAAAGTTGAAGCATTAGTCCCTGAGATAGTACTTACATGTTTTGCATCATTGATTTTATTTGGGGGATTATTAAAGTTAAGAAATGAAGTCTTGATCTGGAGTTCTGTTCTTTTTCTTTTGATTTTTCTTTTTTTTATACCCTCATTCTATGGTGAAGCCTTTGGCGGAATGTTTGTGAATGATTTTTTATCAATATATCTAAAGATTATTATCATTATAGGAGCGATATTATCTCTTCTTGTCCTATATCCCTATTTAAGAGAAAGGTTAATACAGTTTAAGGAAAGTATAGCTTTTATTCTTTTTTCAGTAATTGGTATGATGTTGCTGGTTTCATCAAGAGAGTTAATCAGCTTTTTTTTATCATTAGAACTTATGTCTTTAAGCATTTATGTTTTAGTCGGAGTTAGAAGATATGACTCAAAGTCCAATGAGGCTGCTATTAAGTATTTTATGCTTGGCGGATTATCTTCAGCATTAATGCTTTTTGGGATTTCCTTTATTTACGGAGCTACAAACACAACTGATTTTCCGTTAATTTTAAAGGGAATTTCAAATTACAATCCTTTAATATATATTGGAGTTGGACTTTTCATAGTTGGACTCTGTTTTAAGATAGCTCTTGTTCCATTTCATATGTGGGCACCTGATGTTTATGAGGGCGCACCTACACCTGTGACTGCTTTTATATCAACTTTACCAAAGGTTGCCATTCTTGGTGCCTTTGGTAGAGTTTTGATTGATATATTTAGAGATCTTCATTTTGAGTGGAGTAATTTTCTAATTGTACTTTCTATTGCCACAATGGTAATTGGTAATATCTTTGCTCTTATTCAGAGAAATATCAAAAGAATGCTTGCTTACTCAAGCATTGCCCATGCAGGTTATATAGTAATTGGTCTACTTGCAGGAACAGAGCATGGTTTTAATGCAGTTGTTGTTTATATGTTTATTTATACTTTAATGAATGTTGGAGCATTTGCAGTAGTTATTGCTTTTAATGAGGAGAATATTGACAACTACAGAGGACTTCATAAATTTGATCCCGCCTTGGCTTTAATGATGCTTATATTTATGTTTTCCCTTACTGGAGTTCCACCTACAGCAGGATTTATTGTTAAGTTTAATCTTTTTCTTCAAGCTGTCAAGACTGGCTTTACATGGCTTGTAGTTATTGCTGTGATTTTTACTGTTGTATCTGCCTATTACTACTTGAGAGTGGTAATGTACATGTACATGAAAGAACCTGTGAAATCACCTGAGATTATATACTCAAAGGAGCTTAACATCGCTATTTTAATTTGCGCTACTGGGATAGCCTTCTTAGGCATATTTCCACTATTCCTGATATAAAAATTTTTTTAATGTATATAATGTCTTCCCGACTTTGACAGTTAAAATATTCTTATCTCTCCTGAGAGGGTATGATGAAACCATATATTATTCCCATGATTTTGGTTTTTTCCAGCTCCGTTTGATCCAAGAAAACCGAAACATTCACCTTATTTTATTTCAAAGTTTTCAGAATCAAGGGCTTTAAAGCTTTTATAATACTTAGTTAAATTTTTTCCTACAACAATATTCATAATTTTTAGTATAATATTAATATGAAACTAACTAAAATTTTCATATTTTTCATATTTTTAATCATTCCTATTAATCTTTATGCAGAGCTAAATATTAATAAATGCAATGAAGGAGATATCAAAGGCACATTCAACTTAATTATTTATTCAAACTCCTTTATTAATGATCCTGAAACATTTATAGTTCTTGACAGAGTTGATGATAAAAATAAAATAGTTCCTTATGCATCGGATTTTAAATACAGATTAATTGAAAAAGTTAATGAAAAGGAAGTAATAAAGATCACAAATGATGTATTGGGAAACTCTTCATTTATAAATTCAATAAAATGTTCTGTCATATATGATAAAGAAATAATTGTAGGGTATGAGTTAAAACCTTTGTATTTTCCATGGATCTTCGGAATTATAGAACCAGTTGAAACTATTTACAAAAAAGAGGGTGATTTAGTATATATCTTTATAAGACTTAATCCAAGGGTAGAAAGGCAGCTTAATTCGGGAGGAGATTCAAGTAAAGATGATTAAGTTCTAATGAACTCACCACTTTTACCTCCTGCCTTATAAACAAGTTTTATTTCTCCAATTATCATATCTCTATCTACTGATTTGCACATGTCATATATTGTAAGAGAGGCTAAGGATGTGGCAACCATTGCTTCCATTTCAACGCCTGTTTGAGCAGTGGTTTTAACAGTAGTTTTTATTTTTACCTGAGATTTTTCCTGATCAGGTTCAAAATCTATTTCAACCGAACTAATTGCAAGAGGATGGCAAAGTGGGATAAGATGCGGTGTCATTTTTGCAGCCATAATTCCAGCAATACGAGCTATCTGAAAAACATCTCCCTTTATGATTTCTTTGTTCAAAATCATTTTTAAAGTTTCTGGTTTCATCTTTACTATTCCTTCAGTAATAGCAATTCTCTCTGTTATAGGTTTTTGGGTAATATCAACCATTTTCGCTCTTCCTTTTTCATCAAAATGAGTTAACATTTTTCTCTAAACCTCCTTTATCTTTCCTGTTCTGTTGGTCTAATAAGTAGTTCATTAACGGAAACATAATCTGGTTGACTAACAACATAGTAAATTGCTTCAGCAATGTCTTCAGCCTTTAAAGCTTTCATTGAACCTCTGCTTCTTATCCATTCCTCAGGCATATTCTCACCCCATTGGGTTGCAACAACCCCGGGTTCTATTACTGTAACTCGGATATTATACTTTATCAACTCTTTTCTGATTGATTCAGAGAATCCCACAACAGCCCATTTTGTAGCACAATAAACTGACCATCCTGGAATACCAACTCTTCCAGCAACAGAAGAAATGTTAACAATATGACCACTTCTCTGGGGAATCATAATTTTTGAAGCTAAATGGGTACATTGAATCAGTCCTGTAATATTTAAATCAATGACTTCTTTCCACTCCTTCACTGAGCCATTTTCAATGTAGTTAAATATTCCTCTTCCAGCATTATTAATTAGTATATCAAGCCGTCCGAAGTGAGATTTCAATTCTTCAAATACTCTCTCAACCTGATTACTTATTGATAGGTCTGCAGGTATGCACAAAATATTAATACCATATTGTTCCTTAATTTTTGTACCGATACTTTGCAATAAATCTTTTGATCTCGCCACAAGTACAAGATTAGCTCCTTTATCTGCAAATTTCTGAGCTGTTGCTAATCCAATTCCCTTTGATGCACCAGTGATGAGTACAACTTTTCCCTTAATGGAATTCATCTGGACTACCCCCTTTCTTTTTATATCTTGGTCTACGGAAAAAAATAACCGTCAAAATCATAGAGAGCATTGAAATACTCAAAATCCAGAAAGCTTCATTAAAGGCTATTGCCTGAGCCTGCCTTAGAAGTTCTCTATATATAACATTTTCAGGTGGCATAAAAGTTTTTATAGACAGAAACTCACTTAAACTATCAATTGCAATTTGATAGGGAAAATCATATGGGGTTAAATTCTCCACAAGCCTCGAGTGGTGAAATTGGGCTCTTTGAGATACAATTGTTGTAACTATTGCTGTACCAACAGAACCTCCAATATTTCTTATAACACCATTTAATGGTGTAGCTTCTTGCATTTTTTCCTTAGGAATGAACGCCACTGTCATTGATGCTAAGGGAGTTAAAACAAAAGCCATTCCAAGAGCTAAAACTGCTCTTGGATAGACAAAATCCCAGAATCCTGCCTGGAGATTAAATAGACTCATAAGATAGGTGGAATAGGCACATATTATTATCCCAAAAATAAGAGGTATCTTAGGATTAATCCTGTCTACAATTTTACCACTTACTGGAAAGGCTATAAACTGAATAATTCCTGCTGGACCAAGAACAAGTCCAGCTAAAAAAGCAGTATATCCCATCAAATTCTGTACATAGATTGGTAAAAGAATAATACTTCCGAAAAGATTGATAAAAGTGAAAAACATTACAAGATTTCCAAAAAAGAAGTTTTTATCCTTAAAAAGTCTGAAATTAACAATAGGAGCTTCAGCTCGCTTTAGTTCCCACCAAAAAAGAAGCGCAAGACTTATCACACTTACTATAAATAGAGTTATTATGAAGTTTGATTCAAACCAATCCTCTCTTTCACCTTTATCAAGCATTATCTGAAGACAACCGATACCTAAGGATAAAAAGATTATTCCAGGATAATCAATGCGCAACCTTTCTCTCTTAAGATAGGGAGGATCTTCTATAACAAGATAGGTCATTAGAATAGAGATGATACCAATCGGGATATTTATATAGTATATCCATCTCCAAGAAAAGTTATCAGCAATCCAGCCTCCCACCATTGGACCAAGTATGGGAGCCATAATTATGCCCATTCCATATATTGCCATGGCTGTTCCATACTTTTCCTTCGGAAAGGTCTCAAGAAGTATACTTTGACTTAGTGGTTGTAAACCTCCTCCTCCAATTCCCTGAAGTACTCTAAAGAATATCAGCGAGGAAAGATCCCAAGCCATACCACATAGTAGTGAAGAAATTGTAAAAACTGCGATAGAAAAGATCAGATAGTTTTTTCTACCAAAAATTTTGCTTAACCATCCAGCCATTGGAATCACTATGGCATTTGAAACAAGATATGAGGTAATTATCCATGTTGATTCATCAATTCCCGCAGAAAGACTTCCCTGAATGTGTCTGAGAGCTACATTATTTATGGTTGTATCAAGGATTTCAATAAAGGTGGGAAGCATTACTGTTAAAACAATCCAGAATCTTTTCATTTGAATATTATAAAAGAATTTATTTGTAAGTTAGCAATAACTTCATCAATAAATTTTACAAAACAAAAAGAGTTCAGGACTTTTCCTGAACCCTCAACTTTGTTGATAAATAAAAGATAAACAATTAATTTGAAGATGCTGGATTAATTAAGGCAGCGTTAACTTTTTTCACTAATCTTGATACTTTTCTTGATGCTGTGTTTTTATGGATTACTCCCTTTGAGGCAGCTTTATTTATTATTTTTATTGCCTCTTTAAGTAATGGTTGAAGGGAGTCTCTGTTGTTTTGTGCTATTGTTTCCTCAACTTTTTTTATAGAACTCTTTATTCTTGTTCTCCATATCTGATTTCTTATTTTTCTCTTCGCACTCTGTCTTATACGTTTTAATACCGACTTGCTTCTCTTTTTTACTGTTGATCTTTTAGTTGCCAACTTTTTTCCCTCCCTAATATAATTTTTGATGAGTTTTCAAAAAATTTTTGCTAAAGCTAAAATATTCATATTCAAAACATTAATTTTTTAAATTATCATAGTTACCATAAAAGTTTCAACATCTGTTAAAATTATTACTATGTTAAAGTTTGGTATATCTCCATGTCCCAATGATATGTTTATATTTTTTGGAATAGTAGAAAAAAAGGTAGACACGGAAGGTCTGAATTTTGAGTTTTATATTGAAGATGTAGAAACTTTAAATAATTTATGTATTAAAAATGTTCTTGATATATCAAAAGTCTCATCTCACACATTCTATCACATTCAAGATCAATATTATTTTTTGTCATCGGGGGGAGCCTTTTCTGAATATGGACCTGTAGCAGTAACAAAGAGTATGGAAAATCTAAAAAAACTTTCCACTATAAAAATTGCCTTGCCAGGCAGATTTACAACCGCTTCTTTGCTAATGTGGTTTTACTGGCAGAAATTCTTTTCTGATAAAAAGTATGTAGTGAGTTATATACCCTTCTATGAGATAATTGATAAAGTTATTAATGAAGAGGTAGACATAGGAGTGGTTATTCATGAGGGAAGATTTATTTACTCCTCAAAGGGACTTGAGTTAGTTGATGATCTTGGTAAGTTTTGGATAAAAGAGACATCTTTTCCAATTCCTCTTGGTTTGGTCATTGCAAAAAAATCCCTAAAAATAAAAAATACTCTTGAAAAAATCATTAGAGCCAGCATTAATTATTCCAATGCTAACTTTGAACAGGCAATAAAATTTGTTGAAAAATTTGCTCAAGAACTTGACCAAAATGTGATAAAATTACATATTCAATGTTATGTAAATGAGTTTACCTTAGACATGGGACCAAAAGGCATGAGGGCAATACAAGAGTTAATAAATAAAATAGAGAGGTATGGGATATGGTCATAGATGAATTTATTAAAGAGCCAAGAATTGCTTACTTTTCAATGGAAATAGGGATAATTCCCGAGATGCATACATATAGTGGCGGACTAGGTATTTTAGCTGGAGATACTTTGAAATCAGCAGCTGATTTAAGAATTCCAATGGTTGCTGTTACATTGATTCATCGAATGGGATATTTCAGGCAAGAACTTGATCCCTTTGGAAGACAGATTGAGCATCCAGATCCTTGGGATATTGAAAAATATCTAAATAAGCTAAATGTAAAGATAGAACTAAAAATTGAGAATAAGCCTGTTTATGTGACTGCATGGCTTTATGTAATTCAGAGTTCAACAGGTGGAAAGGTTCCTGTTTTGTTTCTTGATACAGACATTCCAGAAAACGATCCTACTACAAGAAAGCTTACTCACTATCTCTATGGAGGAGACTCAGAGTATCGTCTTAAACAGGAGCTTATACTTGGTATTGGAGGAATAAGAATTCTTAATGAACTGGGTTTTGAGATTAAGAAATATCACATGAATGAGGGACATTCAAGTTTTTTAACTTTGGAACTTCTTAATAGATTTAAAAAATCAATTGAAGAAGTCTGGTCTGAAGAACTCGTATGGGATGTTGAAAAAGTAAGAAATCTATGTGTGTTTACTACCCATACCCCTGTTGAGGCTGGACATGATAGGTTTTCCTATGAACTTGTTCAAAGAGTAGCGGGTGAAATAGTTCCGCTTTGGCTTTTAAAAAAGCTTGCAGGCGATGGAATGTTAAACATGACTTTACTCGGATTCAATTTGAGTGAATTTATCAATGGAGTTTCTAAAAAACATGAAGAGGTTTCTGAAAAAATGTTTCCAGGCTATGAGATACATGCAATTACAAATGGAGTACACTCATATACATGGGTATCAGAGCCTTTTAAAAATCTCTATAATAAGTATTTGCCAGGATGGGCTAATGAACCTGAGATATTTGTAAGAGCATGGAAAATTCCTGAAAACGAACTATGGGATGCCCATGTTCAAGCAAAAAGACATTTAATTGATTATGTAAACAGACTAACCGGGGCTAATCTAAACTATGATACTTTTACCATAGGCTTTGCAAGGAGAGCAACACCTTACAAAAGGGCAGATTTATTAATTTCAGATATTGAAAGACTTGGAATGATTGGAGAGGGAAGAATTCAAATAATATATGCAGGTAAGGCTCATCCAAAAGACGAAGGTGGAAAGAACCTAATTCAAAAAATTTTTGAGGCGAAGGAGAAATTAAAGAATAAAGTAAAAATAGTATATTTACCAAACTATGACATGGCTTTAGCAATGAAACTTGTCTCTGGAGTTGATATTTGGTTAAACAATCCTCTTAAGCCCTATGAGGCATCAGGCACATCTGGAATGAAAGCTGCTCACAATGGTGTTCCCAATGTAAGTGTTCTTGATGGATGGTGGATAGAGGGATGGATTGAAGGTTACACAGGTTGGGCTATTGGAACTCTTGAGGAAACCTCAGATTCAAAGAGAGATGCCGAAGACCTTTACCATAAACTCTCAAATGAAATACTCCCTTTGTTTTATGATAATCGTCATATATGGATAAAGATAATGAAAAATGCCATTGCATTAAATGCATACTACTTTAATACTCATAGAATGGTCAGATTTTATGTAACAGAGGCTTATATAAGATAGCTTTAGCCAAAGTACCAATCAATAATTTTTTTACCAGCGAACAAGCATATTAAAGCACCGATTGAAAGAAAAGGTCCAAAGGGAATCTTACGGCTTCCTGTTTTTTTTAAAATTATGATACCAGCTATTGCTCCTAATAAGCTTCCTATGAAAATTGTAATCAATGCTGATTTCGGACCAAGATAGGCTCCGACTGCTGCATTTAGTTTTATATCTCCTCCTCCCATACCTCCTTTGCTTATTATTGAGACAAGTAAAAGACTTCCTCCACCAACAACTATACCGAATAAGGATTCTTTAAAATTTGATACGAGATTTGGATTATCATGAGAAAGAAGAGATAAAAAAATACCTGCAAAAATCAAAGGAATTGATATTTGATCAGGAATAATTTGAAAATCAATATCAATGAAGGAGATTACTATCATAGCGGAGATAAAAATTAGTATGAATATCAGAATGGTTGATAAACCAAAACTTAAATATGCTAAAACATAGAGAATTCCGTTTAAAATCTCAACAACGGGATATCTAAACGAAATTTTTGAACCGCAGTAAGAACACTTACCTTTAAGCAATATAAAACTTAAGACTGGAATATTATGCCAGATTTTAACAGGTTTTTTACAATCAGGACAGAATGATGATGGTTTGACGATTGATATTTTTCTTGGAATTCTATAAATACAAACATTAAGAAAGGACCCAACAACTAATCCCAGAATAGAAAATATTAAAATTTCCACTTAGTTATTTCCTCAAGTTCGCTTAACTTTTTCCTTTTGTCTTCCAATTCTATCTCAATTTCTCTTATCTGTCTTATTAGACTTGATATTTTTTCATTTTCTCTAATTTCTAAATCTCTTTCCCAGGAGATATATATTTGTTTCCCAATAGATTCAAGAAGTTCTCCTTTTTTTTGATTGAGTTTATTTATTTCACCAATGAGTTTTATGGCATTTAACTCAATCTTAACTCTTTCAGAAATAACGGTAGCCCAGAATTTAAAAGTTTTGAGCCCTTGTAAAAAATCTTTTTTTATAAGGTCAATCATTTATCCAACCTCATCAAGATGTCTTATTTTTATTTTTACATCTAATGAACTTGCTATCTCTTCACATTTTTTAATATCAACCTCTTTGAGATCAACCACCGTTATTTGTACAGAGGGAATGTATTTTTTAGCATCTTTTATGAACTCTATTACTTCTTCATAGGCATCTGGTTTAAAAGGGTTACATATTTTATTATAGGTTTCTTTGTCATGGGCATTTAAGCTTATTGATACAGCATCAATTAAACCAGCAAGTTCAGGTAGTATTTTTCTATTGTGAATCATATTACCATGTCCATTTGTGTTTACTCTTACATAACCACCGTTTTCTTTTACCCATTTTGCAACCTCTTTGATTAGATCAAGTCTTAAAAAAGGCTCGCCATAGCCACAGAAAACTATTTCCTTATATTTTTTAGGGTCTCCTATTGCTTCTATTAATTCCTTTGCTGAAGGTTCTCTTTCAAGTCTCAAATTATGTCCTTTAACATAGTCGGTATGAAATCTAATACAAAATTTACATACATTGGTACATCTATTTGTTACATTTAAGTATAGGGAGTTTCTTATCTTATAGGCAATTTCACCCTTTGGAAGGTTTTCAATCTTAAAAAGCCTGTTTGCATTTAAAGTAGTTATTCTGTCAATGTCTTCAATGGTTATTCCTCTTAATTCTGCTAAAGCCTTTGCTGTATATGATAAAAAGGCTGGTTCATTTCTCTTCCCTCGCATTGGTTCTGGAGCAAGATAGGGAGCATCTGTCTCAATCATTAAATAGTCATCTGGAACATATTTGGCAACTTCTTTAATTTTTTTTGCATTTTTAAAAGTTACAACTCCAGATATTGATATAAAAAATCCAAGCTTTATAGCTTTTTTTGCCTGAGATAAACTACCACTAAAACAATGCATAACTCCTTTATTAATATTATTTTCCTTCAAAATGCTTATTGTGTCATCAAAGGCTTCTCTTGAATGAATAACCACTGGAAGTCCTATATCCCTTGCAAGATTAAGTTGAAGGATAAATGCTTCTTGCTGAACTTTTCTTGGAGAGTATTCATAGTGATAGTCCAGCCCTATTTCACCTATACCAACTACCTTTGGATGTCTACTCAGTTCAAATATCTTTTTTAATACTTCATCATTTAAACTTTTTGTCTCATGAGGATGGATACCAACAGTAGCATAGACCATCGGATATTGTTCAGTTATTCTTATAGTTTCCTCAATACTTTCAATATTTGAACCTATAGTGAGAATTTTGGTTATTCCTGCAGCACTTGCATTTTTTATTATTTCTGGAATTTCTTCTCCAAACATTTCAAGGTGACAGTGGCTATCAATCATGCTCCAAACTTCCTCAATCTTAGAGTATTTGCAAGAACAAGAGGCATTATTGATAGGGAGTGGATTATTCCAAGTTCTCCTTTAAGACACTCTCTCTCAGTAAAAGAATTAACCATACCTCCAAGAACATAGGGAGATTTAATAAGCAGTGGAACTGGATGCCAGCTGTGTGCTTTAAGAATACATGGAGTGCTATGATCACCAGTAATAACCAAAGCATCAGGATTTAATGAGAGTATTTCTGGTAAAAAGCGGTCAAACTCCTCAATTTTTTTTACTTTACCTTCAAAATTTCCATCTTCTCCAAAGGAATCAACCTTCTTTACATGGAAGAACAAAAAATCATAATCCTTGTATACTTTTTTAAGTAATTCCACTTCTTCTTCAATGTCACCCTCAACAGGTACTGTATCCATGCCAAGAAGTTTAGTTATACCACGATACATGGGATATACTGCTATTGAACAAGCTTTAAGACCATATTTTTGCTCAAAGGAAGGGATCTCTGGTAAAGCAGAAAATCCTCTTAAAAGAACAAAGTTAGCTTTTTCTTCATTTTTTAAAATTTCTTCTGCCTTTTGAATGAATTTTTTAGCTACTTCAGCTACTTCCAAAGACTCACTATTTAGAGGTACTGGATCTAAAGGTTGTTTTCCCTCTTTTTGAGGATCTGTATCTTTGACCCAAGCCTCTTTTTCTCTTATCTCTTTTGGAAATCTCATGACAAGGCAAAATCTATGTTCCTTGCCAGGTTTTAAAATAATTTTAACTCCATCAATCTCATTTATATACTTTGAAAGCCTACTTGTCAGTTCTATATTTTTTTCAGTAGCTATTCTTCCTGCTCTTCTATCAACTATTAAACCATCTTTTTTAGTGGCATAGTTGCACCTTATAGCTACATCAGTCTTTTGGAGTTCTATGTCAAGTCCTAATGCCTCAAGAACACCTCTACCAATTTCGTATTTAAGAGGATCGTATCCGAAAACTCCAAAGTGTCCTGGACCACTTCCTGGGGTTATTCCATAATCTACAGGAAGATGTAATCCGCAGGCAGATATTTTGGCAAGATTGTCAAGATTAGGTTTATTAGCCCTTTCAAGCTCTGTTTTTCCATCAATAGGAAGTCCACCAAGTCCATCAAGAATTATGAAAATTATCTTTGTGCTGTTTTTTTGAATTAAAGCAGATAAATCCATGATTACACCTCATAAATTTTAGAATAATTTAAATAATAACAAAAAAATGTCTGAAAATAAAATAACTATCTTATACTTATAAAAAATTTTAAAGTTATTATTAATTTTAAAAAAATGTTGCAAAATTTCTACAGTATGTGGTATTATTGACCCAAAATTATTTAGAGTTAAGGATGAAATAATTTCATTGTAGGAGGTAAAAGATGCAGAAAATATTAGTTTGTATTGATGGTTCAGAAATTTCAGAGAGAATCATAAGCAAAGCAGTTGAAAAGGCAAAAAAAGATGGCTCAAAGATTATAGTTCTATATGTGGTTGAAGATTTCTGCCCTATAGGTTTAGCCGAGGTTGATTGTAAAACCATAAGAGAACTTCTTATTAAAGAAGGAAAAAACATTATTGATTCAGCTGTAAACAAATTTAAATCTCAAGGTTTAGAGGTAAACAGTGTAATTAAAGAAGGAAGGCCTGCTGATGTGATAATTGATTTTGCAAAGGAAGAAAAGGTAGATGAGATATTCATTGGTTCTCATGGTAAGCATGGTGCAAAAAAATTCTTTCAGGGAAGTGTGTCATCAAGGGTAGTTGAAGGAGCTCCTTGTCCAGTTACAGTAATTAAATAATTCATTTATTAAAAAAAATAAACAAAAAAGGAGGGATTAACTATGCAAGAGGCAAAAACAACAGCAGAATTTGAGGAAAAGGCTCGTGAGACCTTTTCAGCTGAAAGAAGAGAGGATTATGCAGTTTTAGTTATAGCCACAATAGTAGTCTTATTGGTATTGTTAGGAGTTATTGATAGAAAAATAATTTCAGCCTTATATCTTTTTAAGTACTAAAGTAAGGAGGTGAACCAACAATGGGTGTAGGTATAGATTTAACCGATGTAAAACAATGGCCAAAGATGTTTTGGGGATTTATATTTTGTTTATTACTTGCTTGGTTAGTTCTTCAGTATGACAATTATGTTGTTGGAGATCTACACAGAGGCTACAGGGAAGCATCAAAAATAGCAAAGGATGTAAAGGATGGTAAACCTGTAAAAACCTATGAAGAGTATGTAACAGAAAAGAAAGAATCATACAAAAAAGCTATGGAAAAGTATGAAGCTGGTTTAGAGAAGAAAAAACCATCAAGACCATTTATCTTAAAGAAGGATGACTATGAATATATCATTCAGAATAAAGATGTACCAGGTAAGTTTACCTTTGGTGAGAGAATGCATCAATTTCAATTAACCTATGTTGCGGTGTTACTGCTTGGTGGAATGCTGATTAGAAATACGATAGGTGTACCTAAATTTCTTCAACCCGGAACAGTAGCAGCAAGACCTTTTATAAAGCCTGGAATTATAATTTTGGGTGCCTATTACATGTGGTCGGATGTATTGAGGGTTGGCTTGATAGGACTCGTATTGGTTATATTATTTGTTATGGGAACTGCGATAGTCATATCAATATGGGGCAAGAGAGCTAAAGCTGATGATGGTTTGATGGGTCTTATGAGTGCTGGAGTAGGAATCTGTGGAGTTTCCGCAGCAGTTGCTGTTGCTCCTGTTGTAAATGCAAAGCCAAGAGACTTTTTCTATGCTATTGGAACAATTTTGCTTTTTGGTACCATAGCACTTTTTACCTTCCCCTATATTGGAAAAGCATTGGGAATGCCTCAACCAGTTTACGGAGCATGGGTTGGAACTGCCATACTTAATACTGCTCAGCTTGTGGCTGCCGCTACTTGGTATGGTCATGAGGCTTTACTTACTGCTAATGTGGTAAATATTGTTAGAATTGGATTTATTCCAATTGTTGTTCTTTGGTGTATTTACTACTATGTAGTAAAACCAGCAAGACAGGCAGGAGAAAGCGGTGCTTCTGTAAATACATTTCAGGTTATAAAGGAAAAATTCCCCATATTTATATTAGGATTTTTTGCAATGGTTACCCTAAATGAATTTGGTGCCTTTTCATCGGATGTTAAGGATCTATTAGGCAGAGATATCGTCAAAATATTCATGGCAATTGGTTTTGCAGGGGTAGGACTTAACATAGCCTTTGATGACCTTAGAAAAGCTGGGGGAATTGCCTTTGTAATAGGAATTGTGGCTGCAACGGCAAAAGCAGTTTTAGCAGCTTTATTTGTAATGGCGCTTGGACCAGGACCATTCACTATAAAGCAATAAATGTTATACAGGAGAGAGAATCTGACTTCTCTCTCCTGTCTTATTACAGTTCCTATGTTAAAATAAATGAAAAGCTATAAAGGTAAAATATTTTGAAAAAGATAATTCTCTGTACAGACGGAGAAAAACACAGTCAGAAAGCAGAAGAACTCGGTATAAAGTTTGCTAAAAATTTTAATGTGGAATTAGTATGTCTATATGTGGTAGATTCTTACCCTAAGAAATTCACAGATGAAATTTATGCGGTAAATAGGGAGGAGTGTAGAAAATATCTTGATAATGCTCTTACTCAGGAAGGTTTGAAAGCTTTTGAAAGATTTATGGATAAGGCAAAAAATTTTGATATATCAGTTAAGACAAAATTAAGGTATGGATTACCATATGAGGAGATAATGAAGGAAATCAGAGAGGGAGGTTACGATCTGCTAATAATGGGCATAAAAAGATATAAAAGTTTTCTTGACAGAATACGTTCCTTTTATTTGCCAAAAAGAATTTTTGAAAATTCACCAATTCCTGTACTTTTTGCTGTTCCCGATGAATAACAAAGTTTCTTTTACTGTTCCTGTCTCAGCTAAGGCTATTTATGAAGTTATAACTGATTTAAATTTACTTTTTAGATTAAATATCCAGTGGCATATAAAAAATCATAATTTTACTAAACCTATAACAAAGGGATCCAATTATTCAATTCGCTTGCATTATGACAGAGATGACACAGAAATTGAACATAAAGTTGAAGTTTTAGACTTAATCCAAAACTCCCTAATGATAATGGATTTAAAGGGAGCAAAGGGAAGAAAAATTATATTTAAATTGGAAGGAATAAGCGATAGACACTCCACTTTCACATTAGAAGAAGAGAGAGATGACTCTCTTACCAAAGAGGAACTTATGGAGCTTAACTTATGGGCTAAAAGCATAATTAACTATGCTATGATAAGTCAAAGCAAAAAGATAACTTCACGTATTTGGAAATTTATTCTTGATAAAATATGGTTAAAGCTTAGTCCAACAGGCAGGAGAGTAGTCTTTTTTATAGTTATCTCAGAAATTTTTGCTTTACTTTTCTTTATTATGTTGGTTATTTACTTTTTATTTGCTTGATATAAAAAGTCGGAGGAATATTCCCCCGACTTTTTTATTAAAAGGTGATTTAAAATCTTAAAGAATTTCTAAATTAGAGAAGAAATAGGGAATTTCATAGGCTGCAGATTGAGGAGAGTCAGAGCCATGTACAGCGTTTCTTTCAATATTTTCAGCAAAATCCTTTCTTATAGTGCCTTCTTCTGCTTGTGCAGGATTGGTAGCACCCATGATTTTTCTTACTCTTGAAATAGCATCTTCGCCCTCTAAAACCATTACAACTATTGGTCCTTCAGACATAAAGTCAGTAAGAGATTCATAGAAGGGCCTTTCTTTATGAACTATATAAAATCCCTTAGCTTCTTCTTTAGTCATTCTAATTTTTTTAAGAGCTGCCACTCTTAATCCGTTTCTTTCAAAGCGAGAGATTATTTCACCAATTAGGTTTTTACTTACTGCATCAGGTTTGATAATTACAAGTGTTCTTTCAATCATATCTTGACTTCCTCCTTGAGAATCTTTATCATACTCTTTACTTCCTCTGTAGAGTTTGCAAAAGCTGACTTTTCTTCCTCTGTAAGTTCAAGTTCTATTATCTTTTCAAGCCCCTGTTTGCCCAGAATCACCGGTACTCCATTGAATACATCATTTGCTCCGTATTCACCCTGAAGATACACAGAGCATGGAAGCATTCTTTTTTCATCAAGAACAATGGCTTTAACCATTTCAAAGGTGGACTGTGCTGGTGCGTAATAGGCAGAGCCAGTCTTAAGCAATGCTACTATTTCTGCACCACCTTCTCTTGTTCTGGTAACAAGAGCGTCTATTTTTTCCTTTGAAAGCCATTTGGAAAGAGGTATGCCTTTAACTGTAGTGAATCTAACAAGGGGGACCATGTAAAGTCCATGTCCTCCCAAAACCAGAGTTTCAATATCCCTTGGAGATACACCTAATTCCATTGCAATAAAAGTCTTAAATCTTGAAGAATCAAGTATACCACCCATGCCAAGAACTCTCTGTCTTGTAACTCCAGATAAAACGAGGGTTACATAAGCCATTACATCCATTGGATTTGTAACTACAATGTAAATAGCATCTGGACATTGAGGGGCAAGTCTTTTAACTATTCCTCCTACTATTTCAGCATTTGCCATTAGTAAATCTTTTCTTCTCATACCGGGTTTTCTTGCAAGTCCAGCAGTTATTACAATTATGTCAGAACCTGAAAGGTCATCAAGACTATTTGTTCCTACAATGCTGCTTTTTACTCCTAAAACTGCCGTGTTCTGAAGAATGTCAAGAGCCTTTCCCTGTGGCATGCCTTCAACAATATCATAAAGCACCACATCAGCAAGTCCGCTGTTTGTAACAAAAAGGGCAAGTGTTGCTCCAACATTACCTGCACCTACAATGGCTACCTTTTTTCTCATTTTATTTCCTCCTTGATTTTATTCAAATCTTCCAAGTTATCTATGTTTAAAATTTTAACACTTCCGTCTATTCTCCTAAGAAGACCAGATAGAACCTTTCCTGGACCTATCTCAATGAAGGTACTAACTCCGTTAAGAATCATATACTTTACACAGTCTTGCCACCTTACAGGACTGTAAAGTTGCCTTATTAAGGCGTCCTGTATTTCTTGAGCTTTGATTTTTTCAGAAGCATCAACATTGCTAATTATGGGAATTTTTGCATCCTTTAATTTAAAATCTTCAAGAAATTCTGCCAGTTTTTCTGCTGCTTCTCTCATTAGTTTACAATGTGATGGGATGCTTACCTGAAGGGGAACAACCTTTTTCGCCCCCCTTTCTTTTGCAAGCTCCATAGCCTTATTTATGCCCTGAGTTTGTCCTGAAACCACAATCTGTCCGGGACAGTTAAGATTTGCTAAATCAACATAAAAATTTGTTATGCTTTCACATATCTCTTTTACCATGTTTTCATCAAGTCCTAAAATTGCAGCCATAGAACCTGTTCCTTCAGGTTGGGCAGACTGCATAAGTTGACCACGTTTTCTTGTTATGATTAAAGCATCTCTGAAAGATAAAACTTCTGCTGCTACACAGGCAGTATACTCTCCAAGGGAATGGCCTGCCACATACTTCGGTTTTATTCCTAAGGAATATACCTCTCTTAGCAACGCATAGGAAACTGTAAGTATTGCTGGTTGAGTATTTTCTGTTTTGTTTAATTCAGCTTCAGGACCTTCAAAGCAAAGTTTGGCAAGATCAAATTTCAAAATCTCATTCGCCTCATTAAATATATCTTTTGCTTTTTCATAGAGAGATTTACCCATGCCTACATATTGTGAACCCTGTCCTGGAAAAACAAAGGCTATCATGAAGAGACTCCCTCCTGTAATTTCTTTATTAATAAAGGAACAATTACTTTAATATCGCCCACTATGCCATATGTGGCAACATTAAATATTGGTGCATTGGGATCTTTGTTTATTGCAACAATTATGTCACTGGATTGCATTCCAACAAGGTGTTGCACAGCTCCTGAAATTCCGCAGGCAATATAAAGCTTCGGGCATACTGTCTTTCCAGTCTGACCTACTTGATGGGCATAGGGAATCCAACCTTCATCAACAGCAGCACGGGATGCACCAACTGTACCACCTAAAAGATTAGCAAGCTCCCATAGCATATTAAAACCTTCAGGAGAACCAAGCCCTCTACCGCCTGAAACAATTACCTTAGCATCTTGAAGATTTACTTTACAGAAAGAAGTATCCTCTATTCTTTCAAGTATCTTAACCCTTCCATTAGGTTTAAGAGGAGGAACTATGATAATCTGTCCTGTTTTATCAGGTATGTATTGCCCTCTTTTCATGACTCTTGGTCTTACTGTTGCTATCTGAGGACGGCTTGTGGGAGAGACAATTGTTGCCATAATGTTTCCACCGAAGGCAGGACGAATCTGAAGCAAATTACCAGTTTCCTTGTCTATCTCAAGACCTGTGCAGTCCGCAGTTAAGCCTACTTTCAGCCTTGCTGCTACTCTTGGTATAAAGGAACGACCAACTGCTGTTGCTCCTGCAAGCAGAATCTCAGGTTTATGTTGTTGTATTAAACTGACCAATGTTTTTGAGTAAAGTTCATCATCAAGGTGGGTATAGTCTTCAGAATTAACATGGTAAACTTTATCGGCACCCCATTTTATTAGTTCTTCGGTCTCTGTTGAGGGACCAAAAAGTATGGCAGAAAGTTCACAGCCAAGTTCATTTGCAAGTTTTCTACCTATTCCAAGAAGCTCATAGGCAACAGAGGCAATTTTACCCTTTGACTGCTCTGCAAATATCCATACTCCAGTGTATTCACTTTCTTTAATCTCTTCTTTTGTTCTTTCATCTATAATGGCATTTTCAGGACATGACTCAATGCAGGCACCACAGAGAGTGCAGGACTCTGTTATGAATGCTTTGTCTTCTTTTAATATTATTGCTTCAAATGGGCAGGCATTTACACATGTTCCACAGCCTGTGCATTTTTCTATATCAATTCTTATAAGCATCCTAACCTCCTTAATTCAAGAATGAGAGTTTCAACTTGTTGCTCAGGTGTTCCCTCCAAAATTCTTCTTTCTCCTCGTGGTGGAGGAGCAAAAATGTTTTTAACCATCGTAGGAGAACCTTTTAAGCCAATGTTTTCTTCTTCTGCCTCTATGTCATCTGCATTCCACTTAGGAATGTTTGCCTTTTTTGCTGCCATCTTTCCTCTAATTGAAGGAGGCCGAGGATTGTTGAGCTCTTT
>JANXBR010000184.1 GCA_025060625.1 Thermodesulfovibrio sp. | reverse complement strand
AAGCTGTCTTTCTGTTAAACCTAATGCTTGAGCAGTTTTTCTTATATTGAAATTATACTTAGGTAGAGTATCCATAATTCTTATTCTTTCAAGCTCTTCAATCTCTGTGGGAAGCTTTAGAGTACTTGAAAAAAAAGTTTTTATTTTAAATATTCCTCTTACAGTATCTGGAAGATCATAAACTTTAATTTTATTACTCTCTGTCATTACAACGAGTCTTTCAATAGTATTTGCAAGTTCTCTTACATTTCCAGGCCAATCATATGATGTCAATACTTTCATTGCTTCGTCATCAATTGTAACATTTTTTTTATATATTTCTGAAAAACTCTTAAGATAATGTTCCACAAGCAGTGGAATATCCTCTTTTCTTTCTCTTAAGGGCGGAATATAAATTGGTATTACATTAAGTCTCCAAAAAAGGTCTTCTCTGAAGACTCCTTTTTTAATCTCTTCAGAGAGGTCTTTGTTAGTTGCTGATATGATTCTTACATCTACCTTTATTGT
>JANXBR010000183.1 GCA_025060625.1 Thermodesulfovibrio sp. | reverse complement strand
AGAGACCTAATGGTTCATACTTGGCAAAAGCTAAAACACTTTGTAGTAAAGGCAGGAACATATATTTTTGCCGTCTCAGTGATTATGTGGTTTTTACTTAATACACCTTATGGAGTTGAAAAGGAAAACTCAGTCTTAGGTAAGATTGGAAAGACTCTTAGTCCTATTTTTGAACCACTTGGATTTGGCACATGGCAGACTTCATCAAGTCTTGTTGCTGGACTTATTGCAAAGGAAGTTGTGGTAAGCACAATGGCACAGATATATGTTGGAGAGGATGAAGCTAAAGAGGTAAATAAAGAAGAAAAGAACTTATTTAGAGACATTAAGGAAATGTTATTTTCCTTTTTATCTGCCTTAAAAGAAGCCTTTGAAAATATAATCTCAGGTTTTGGAATAAAGAGTCTTACAACTGAGGAAGATGAGGAGCAAACTCCTCTTAAGAGTAAGCTACAGGGAATATTTACACCACTTAGTGCCTATGCCTTTTTAACCTTTGTTCTTCTTTATTGGCCCTGC
>JANXBR010000182.1 GCA_025060625.1 Thermodesulfovibrio sp. | reverse complement strand
AAGCAAAACCAACTTTTGTAACAGGAGATATCGGATGTTATACCCTTGGTGCAAATCCTCCTTTACAAGCTCTTGATACTTGCTTATGTATGGGAGCAAGCATAGGTAAAGCTCAAGGCATAGCTTCTCAAGGAATAAAAGGAGTTGTCGCAGTAATTGGAGATTCAACTTTTATTCACTCTGGAATAACTGCACTAATAAACGCTGTTTACAATAAAGCCAATATTTTGATATGTATTTTAGATAACTCATCAGTAGCAATGACAGGACATCAACCAACTCCCGCAACAGGAATAACAGCTAAGGGTGAGGCAACAAAAAAACTTAATCTTGCAGAACTCTGTAAAGCTTGTGGAGCAGACTCTGTGGAAGTTGTTGATCCCTATGATAAAAACTCTACTTTAAGAGCAATAAAAAAAGGATTAGAAAATCCTGGAGTCAATGTGGTTATATCACAAAGACCTTGTATACTTTTAAAAAAACTAAAGAGCTAAAACATCTTGCCAGCTAAGTAAAGAAACTCCACTTTGTTGT
>JANXBR010000181.1 GCA_025060625.1 Thermodesulfovibrio sp. | reverse complement strand
AAGCCTGAGGTATGGAGGTATTTGTTTTATGGCTTCCTGCTGGACCAAAACCTTCATGTTTAAAGTAAATCCTTGCAGGACTCTTAAGCACCTTTTCAAGTCCTATAGCTCTATAAAGAGGAGTAGGCCTAAAGCTTGCATAAATTTTTAAAACCTCTTCTGGAATCTCTATCCATCTTTGAGTGCTTACTTCTTGTTCAATAAGGGACATGGGAAATATAACCTTTAGGTCATCTATAGATACAGGTTTTTTAGTTTGAGGATTAAGGGGTGGTGGCGGTAACTTTGGCATATCTGCCTGTATGTTATACCATTTAGTTGGTAGATCTCTTTCTGAAATTAAAACTTTTCGCATTATCTCCTCCAATTAAGAATTAATTTTTAATTATGAAGGTAAAGTATTAAATTTTGCAATATTTAGAAGTCAAAAAATGAAAAATTTCAAATCTTATTTCCTCAAAATAAAATCTTTCTGAAAAATGTTTAAAAATTTTCATGATTTAACTTAACCATACCATATCTATGGAGTCTCTCAAT
>JANXBR010000180.1 GCA_025060625.1 Thermodesulfovibrio sp. | reverse complement strand
TTGCTACAATTAACAGGGCTGGGAAACATCTTCTTGCACTCATAAATGATGTAATTGACATATCCAAAATTGAAGCAGGTGTGATAGATGTATTTCTTGAAGATTTTGAACTTTCTGAGTTGCTTACAGAAGCAATGAAAAATTTTGAAAATGATATTATCAAGAAGGGCTTGCAGTTAAGTATTGATATTTTACCAGTTAAAATTCATACAGACAGAAGAAGACTTCTTCAGTGTATTATGAATCTTTTAAGCAATGCAGTAAAATTTACAGAAAAGGGGTTTATAAAGATAAGCTCTTCAGTGAATGGAGATTTTGTTGAGATAACTATTGAAGACTCTGGAATAGGCATAAAAGAAAAAGACTTAGAAAAACTTTTTAAACCATTCCAAAGATTTGAAATGCCTGATAAAGCTAATATACCAGGAACAGGACTCGGACTTTATTTAACAAAGAAGATAGTTACAGAGATTCTTAAAGGTGATATAACTGTAGAAAGTAAACATGGGATTGGTAGCAAATTTACTTTAAAAATTCCTGTAAAATTAATGTAACAAAAGTTATGTAAAATTAAATTATGAGAAAAGTCCTTG
>JANXBR010000017.1 GCA_025060625.1 Thermodesulfovibrio sp. | reverse complement strand
CATCAATCATACTAAGAAAAATTTCTGATGGAAAATTGTTAATCTTTGGTATTAATTTATATCTTCTTGAGCGTTCTATTCTCTGAATTTTCTTTATTCCAATGCTGTGACAAACAGATACAGCACAGGTAGACCAGGCAGTTGAAAAATTAAGACGAGGACCGACTTCAAATATCATTCCATTTTCCGAGGAAAGAAAGCTTTTGTCTGAAAAGTTTTGAGGTTCAAAAGTCTCAGCTAAGAGCCATTTTAGGATGGTCAGTTCATTATTTGATAGAGGACTTTCAGTGAGAATATAGTAGCAAAACTCAGTTTGTATATCTTTAATTTCATTTGAGATTTCTGAGTGGATGCGTTTTAGAAGTTGCTGTGTTTTATACTCTGAGAGTGCACCTTTTCTATAGAATCTTAGAATCATTAGTTTTTTCCTTTATAATCAATTTCGTTTCTGCTTCTGCTATTAATGAGCCATTTGTTTTTTTGATCCAAGCTTTTGCCTCAATTAGCTTTGATTTTATATGTTTTGCCTGAGCTTCTACTAATATTTTTTCTTGAGGTGTTAAGGGATTCTTAAATCTTATCTTTAACTCAGCAGTAACTGTGTTAAATCCAAGAGAGTTTGCAGCATAAACACAGGCTTCATCAATAAGAGCAGAGATAATTCCTCCATGAATTATTCCACTGTAACCTTGATATTCATCTTCAAGAATTACTTCTGCTAAGGCTTTACCATCGCCATGATTGAATAGAACTTTTAATCCTTTTGGATTACTCTTGCCACACACAAAACAGTAGTCTTCTGTTTTCATCATTTATTCATCATCTCAAGAAATTCTTTATTTGATTTTGTTCCTTTAAGCTTGCTTAATAAAAACTCCATTGCTTCAATTGGACTTAATGCACTTAGAACTTTTCTTAATATCCAAACTTTATTTAGAACTTCTTGTGAAACAAGAAGTTCTTCTTTTCTTGTTCCTGAGGATCCGATATCAATACTTGGAAATATTCTTTTGTCTGCGAGTTTTCTATCCAAATGGACCTCCATATTGCCAGTTCCTTTAAACTCCTCAAATATTACATCATCCATTCTGCTTCCTGTTTCTATTAGAGCAGTAGCTATTATTGTAAGAGAACCGCCTTCCTCTATGTTCCTTGCTGTTCCAAAAAATCTTTTTGGTTTCTGAAGAGCTGTTGCTTCAAGTCCTCCAGAAAGAACCTTTCCAGAGGCAGGTGTAATAGCATTGTATGCTCTTGCAAGTCTTGTTAAACTATCAAGAAGTATTACAACATCTCTACCTTCCTCTACAAGCCTTTTTGCTCTCTCAATTACCATCTCTGAAACCTGACAGTGTCTTTGAGCAGGCTCATCAAAAGTTGAGCTAATAATTTCAGCACCTGTAACCTGTCTACGCCAGTCAGTCACTTCCTCTGGTCTTTCATCAATGAGTAAAACTATAAGGTATATTTCAGGATGATTCTTTTTTATAGCTTTTGCAATTGACTGAAGAAGCATGGTTTTTCCTGTTCTTGGAGCAGCAACAATCAAGCCTCTTTGACCTTTACCAACTGGTGTAAGTAAGTCCATTACTCTTGTTGAATAGTCTGTAGGATTATACTCAAGATTAATCTTTTCAGTGGGATAGTAAGGAGTTAAATTATCAAAAAGAGGCCTAATAATACTTTCTTCAACAGGTTTTCCATTAACTGTTTCTACTTTAAGAAGGGCAAAGTATCTCTCGTTTTCTTTAGGTGGTCTAATCTGCCCTGTAACAAGGTCTCCTGTTCTTAAACCGAATTTTCTTATCTGTGAAGGAGAAACATAGATATCATCTGGGCTTGGCAGATAACTATAGTCAGGACTCCTAAGAAAGCCAAATCCTTCTGGAAGAATCTCAAGCACGCCAGCACCATAAACAGTTCCTATTTTTTCAATCTGACTTTGAAGGATGGCAAAAATCAGATCCTGTTTCTTCATAGAAGTAGCATTCTCAATGTTTAAAGCACTTGCCATATCCATAAGCTCTGGAATTTTCTTTTGTTTTAATTCAGAAATAGAAATAGGAATGGTGTTATTTTCCATTTACATAACCTCAACTAAGGATTTTAAGGATTATTTCTCTTTTCAAATTGTTTAACCCTTCAGGAGGGTAAATTTATGATAATTTAAGATTACAAAATCTGAAAGATTTTGTCAATACCCCTTTCCTCAAAAATAATCTATCTGAAAAGGTATGATTTCTACAGTATTGACAAAGATTATAACCATTAATTTTAAAACCTGTAAACAAAAATTGAAGTCAAGTATAAAAAATACTTTTTTAACCAATTCTGGATGGATTTTATTTTAGTATTATAGTGATGCAACATTTTATTGCATTTTACCAAAACCATTCCTAAAGAATTTTTTACTATACTAATTATTTTAATTTTATGGATATTTTTATTTTTCTTAATGCATCATTTTGAATTAATTTAATCCCTATACTCAAATCATTTATAGTATTAATGAGCTTTAAAACCAGGCATGAATATTGCATTCTATTCATTTAGAAATTGTATGTGGTCTCTTTATAATTTGATAACTTTTTTGTATAATTTTGACAAGATTGAAAGGAGGTGAAAAAAGAATTCATTCATTAATTAAGTCTAATTTAAAAATCTCCTAAGGAGGGTGGTATGAAAATATTAGTGCCTACGGACGGTTCAGAGTATGCTATGAAAGCTGTAAACAAAGCAGCTGAAATGGCAGAGAAGGAAAAAGCTGAGGTTACTCTTATGTCAGTTGCTCTTTATGCTGGCTTGGCAGATATTGAATATCCTGGTGATATTAGAGAAAAGTTAGATGCAGAAGCTCAGAAAGCACTTGATAAAGCAAAAGAAGTCTTTGACAAAAAAGGTATTCCCGTTAAAACAATTCTTGAAAGAGGTGTTTTTCCTGCTGACAATGTAATCAGAAAAGCAAAAGAAGATAAGTTTGATTTAATAATCATGGGTCATAGAGGTAAAGGAGAATTCCCTGGCACAGGTATAGGAAGCACTGCCACAAAAGTTGTATCTCTTACACCATGTAGTGTCTTAATTATTAAATAAATAAAGGAGGGTGAAGGTATGAAAAAATTGTTTGCCATTATTTTCTCAGTAATTGGTTTAGTATCCATGATTCCTAACATTGCATTAGCAGCAGGTCAGAAAGCTCCACCTCTTGTTGTTGTGGCTTATACAAAAGGGCTCTCAGGATTAAGCTTGTGGTGGGCAAATCTTTACAATGACAACATGTTACTTTTCACAATTCTCACTGGATGTATAACTCCTGTAGCTGGAATACTTATTGGATTTATTGCCGACTATTTGTTAAGTTTGACAGGTATTGACCTTACAAAGAGAGAACTTGCTGAACACTAATTCTAAAAAAACTAAAAGGAGGGTAAAGTATGGATTGGTTATATTTGCATATGCCAATTTCTGGAGTTGATCTTTTCTGGCCTGGATTAGTCATATTAGGGTTAGGTGTTGGAATTTTAGGTGGCTTTTATGGAATGGGTGGAGCCTGGATGATAACTCCTGGTCTTAATATATTAGGATTTCCAATGGCTTTTGCAATTGGGACCGATATTGCCCATATGGCTGGAAAATCTATCGTCTCTACAATACGACATGCGAAATTTGGAAATGTTGACTATCCTCTTGGAATTGCCATGATGCTTGGAACAATGGCTGGATTTGAAGTTGGTGCCCAGATAGTTATGTTTCTTGAAAGAATAGGTAAAGTTGATCTATATCTTCGTATTATATATTTGATTCTACTTGCCTTTATTTTTGCCACCGTATTACTTGACTATGCAAAATTAAAGAAAAAAGAGAAACTTGCTAAGGAAAAGGGAGAACAGCTTGATAAGTTAGCAGGTGGTGTTACATGGTATAAGACCCTTCATAAGATTAAAATTCCTCCTGTAATGACCTTTAAAGAAGCTCAGATTAGAGTATCACTTTGGTTACCAATGATTGTAGGTTTTGTCACAGGAGTTATCGCTGGTCTTCTTGGAATTGGTGGTGGATTAATAAGAATGCCAGCTCTTATTTACTTTGTTGGTTGTCCTACCCATGTTGCTGTTGGAACAGACCTTTTTGAGGTTATGATATCAGGTCTTTATGGTACCTTCACCTATACATGGAAAGGAAGAACAGAACTCTTAGCTGTCTTTGTAATGCTCATCGGAGCTGGTGTAGGTGCACAGTTTGGAGCTGTTGCAACAAAATACTTTAAAGGAATCATAATAAGAGTGCTTTTTGGTTCTGCTGTCTGTATAGCTGCTTTATCAATTGCTCAAAAACTTATTGCAAGAATTTATGATATTAAATGGTTAGATGATGTTTCTACTGTTACAATTCTTGGTGGACTCTCAATTTTGATGATCATCATTGTTGCAAAGGCAGTTGCGGGAATGAGAAAAGAAGTTCAGATGAAGAAAATGGGTCAAGCCTAATTAATAAGGAGGGAAGATATGGCTATTTCATGGAAACACGCAACAGGCATAGAGAAGGTCCTTTATATTTACTTTGTATTAACCTTTATTGGAGCTATAATAGCTTTGTTAGCTCTACATCCGAAAGAATTTGGCAAGGTGGACCAGGGTAGAGTAGTTGCTTATGATAAACAAAAAGGATTGGTAACAATAATCTCAGACTCAAGACAGGATTTTAGAAATCCTGATTATAACACTTTACCACCACATGTATATAAAGTTCCTGATGACCCAGACCATATGGGACCTGAACCTACAGTAGGAAAGAGAATGAAGCTTGACCTTGAAAAAAATATAATTGTTATATTTGATGATGCAACCCAGAACTTCATAAATATTCCTATTGAAGTAGTAGATAAGAAAACTGGAATAAAGAGAGAGAATCCTTTGGTAGCAGGTAAAAAATTCCCTATTATTGACAAAGAGAAAAAGACTGTAACCGTTTACTCTGCCAGACAACAACTTCTTGCAACATTTAAAGTTCCAGAGGAACACATTAATCGTCCACCTGAGACATGGATTGCAGGTGATGAAGTCCGTATTTACTATAGAGAACCTGGTAAGGCTCACAAATTCATGAATATATCTAAGACTGATATATACAAAAAATAGACTTTTAATGCCCCCATCAAAGTTGATGGGGGCTTATCTTAATATTATCGGAGGAAACCTTTAATAGTGAATCGTAGAAATATTATTCTTCTTGTTATCTTTAATCTTATAATCCTCGCAGAATTAATCTTTAGCCTATATGAAGCGAGCAAGGATCCTGAAAATGTAACTTTAATTTTTGTTCAGTATTTTATACTTTTAATAATTCCAACATTTATAATTGGCAGAATAATACTTAAAAAGCTTGTTAGAAGACAGGTTGAGGAATCTTCACAAGTAATTACTAAGGAGTCAGAGGAACAAAAAGCATTATATGCTCAACTTAATGAAAAAGAGGAATTATTCAAAGATTCTCAAATATTACAAAAACCAGAAAACATTAAAGGTATAATACGTAAAAGAGCTTTTTTAGGAAAATTGGGATTATTATTCATTATAATTATGGCTATTTCTTTTCTTGATGGATGTGTTAATAGACTTTTACATCCAATGAATTTAGTAAATATTTTACCTGGGCAATCTATTAATGTTAATGCTCCTTTAGAAAAGAAAGTAAACGATGTAGGAGAGCTTTCATATACTTCCACCTCAGATATGATAAGGCTTCAATTTGACTCAATTTACTCAGGCTTTTGGGTTGGAGGGACAGAATGGAGAGGAGTATTAAAGGTTGATCCTAATATAAAGCCAGGAGAGTACAAATTAACAATTAATATAAAGGAAAATGAGTCTAAAAAACCTTTTGTATTTATTGTTAGAGTTCATGAAAATATTACAAGTCTCAATAGGAGCTCCATGTCATTCATTACAAGAGCTACAGGAATTTCACCATGGATAGTTTTTGGAACCTCTATTTTATTAATAGTTATGGTGGTTCTTCTTATGCTAAAGCTTTCAAATAAAATAGAGTTTATTATGCTACAAAATGGACAAGCTGAAGTTTTCTTTGTTAGAAGATCAGATTTTTTAACAGAAATAGCCTTTGGTTTAGGTAAAAAAAACAATATTAAGCCAGGAGATGTTTTAAATATCTATACAGAAAAGGGAATACCTGTAGGAAAGGTCATTGTCCAAAATTCAACCGATGAAAATTCAATTGGTATTGTAAAGGCAGAATATAATGTTAAGCCCGGATTTATTGTGGCTGTGAAAAAATAGAAAAGAGTTTTTCTGCAGTTTTAAGGTCATCGGGAGTATCTATTCCAAAGGAATCATATTCAGTAATACTTACTTTAATTTTTATACCATTTTCTAAGGCTCTTAACTGTTCTAAGGATTCAATTTTTTCCAATGCTGACTGCGGAAGACTAACAAATTTTTTGAGTGTTTTAACTGTATAGCCGTAAATTCCAATGTGTTTGTACATAAACTGATTTTGAGCAAGCCCTGTTATAAATCTCTCTCTATTGAAAGGTATAGGAGACCTTGAAAAATAGAGGGCATATCCCTTTTCATTAAATACTACCTTTACTATATTGGGATTTTGAAAATCTTTTTCATCTTCAATTTGTTTAACAAGTGTTCCAATATAATTTTTTCCTTTTTTCATTAATCTTACAAGTTGGTTAATCATCTCAACTTTAATGAAAGGTTCATCTCCTTGAAGATTAATTATAATTGAGTTTTCACTAAGGCTATATCCCTCTTTTATTAATTTATCCACTGCTTCAGAGATTCTATCAGTTCCTGATGGGTGTTTTGATGAAGTCATAATGGCATTACCACCAAAATGTTTCACTGTATTAAAAATTCTAATGTCATCAGTAGCTAC
The DNA here is from genome assembly GCA_025060625.1 of Thermodesulfovibrio sp. Classification (GTDB taxonomy): domain Bacteria; phylum Nitrospirota; class Thermodesulfovibrionia; order Thermodesulfovibrionales; family Thermodesulfovibrionaceae; genus Thermodesulfovibrio. The sequence goes on along the minus strand of JANXBR010000017.1, from coordinate 13,169 downwards.
AAATACTTCTGTAATTAACTTTGAAGCCTTGGCTTTTTCATATACATGCTGAACAAGAGGCTTATCTTTAATTAGGGCAAGAGGTTTTCCAGGAAATCTTAAAGAACCATATCTTGCAGGAATTACACAAAAGGTAACCATAACTTTAACAATTATGATAACATAAATATCTGATGTTTCTACCAGAATTTTTATACGATATTAGAAGACATTTTACTGAAATTTTGAGAACATATTCTCTTTGTATACTGTCCGCTTTCTTTTTAATTTTAAGCTTCTCTCCCTTTGATTTATTTTTTCTTTCCTGGATTGCCTTTATTCCATTTTTTTTCTTTCTATATAACGCAAAAAATTATAAAACCGTTTTAAAGGGCGGCTTAATTTTTGGATTCCTTTATTTCTTAGGCAATGTTTATTGGATTTATCATTCCCTTTATTATTTTGGTTCTGTTCCTTTATTGTTTAGTTACACAGTTGTTGTGTTATTAGCATTTTACCTTGCTCTTTATCCAGCAGTATTTTCTATTCTATATAAAAGCTTACTCAAAAATAATCTCCCAACTTCTCTTTATGCTCCTTTTATATGGGTATCTCTTGAAGTTTTGAGAACCTATCTTTTAACAGGATTTCCTTGGGCTTTGATAGGATATAGTCAGTATAAGTTCAATTTAATATCTCAAGTGGCAGACATAACAGGAATTTATGGAGTTTCTTATTTAGTAATACTTTTCAACTGCTTTATTTTTGACATATGGATTTTTAAAAAACGCAAAGTAATTTATCCTCTTTTACCTTACTATACAATAATTATTACTACTTTTTTAGTTTTAATAATATTGAGCTTATCAATTTTATATGGATTAAAAAGATTAAATGAGGATGAAAACGGCAGTACAGTAAAAATTGCAATAGTTCAAGGTAGCATACCGCAAAATGAAAAATGGGATTATAAAAAAGTAGAGGAAATTATTAATATTTATAAAAATCTTACAACTAAGACAAAACCATATGCACCAAATTTTGTCATCTGGCCAGAAACTGCTGTTCCCTTTATTTTTGAGAAACATAAACATTTTACATTAGAGCTCATAAATTTTGTAAAGGAAAATAATATATATCTTCTATTTGGTAGCATTATGGAAAGGCAGAAAGATAAATATACAAACAGTGCTGTATTAATTGATCCAAATGGAGTTACTGCCTATTATTATGATAAAATACATTTAGTACCATTTGGTGAATATGTACCTTTAAGAAAAATTTTATTTTTTATAGATAAACTTACTGTAGGTATAGGAGACTATCAAGAAGGCGAAGGTTATAATGTAGCTATTACACCTTATGGAAGATTTGCCACTTTAATTTGTTATGAAAGCATTTTTCCAGGATTAGTTAGAAAATTTTATCAAAAGGGTGGTAATTTTATAGTTAATATTACAAATGACGGATGGTTTGGAAATACATCAGGACCTTATCAACATTTTTCAATATCTGTATTTAGGGCAATAGAAAACAGAAAACCTTTAGTAAGAGTTGCCAATTCAGGTATTTCAGGTGTTATAGACAGTAAAGGAAGAGTTATAAATAAGACAAAACTATTTGAAAGAACATATTTAATAGAAAATATAAAGACAAATGATAAAATGACTTTTTATACAAAATATGGTGATATTTTTGCCTATATATGTATTGTGATTTCATTAATTTTTATATTTGGAAATATAAGCATTGGAGGTAAAAGATGGTTACATGTGAGGATTTAAAGGTAAACTTAAAGGATCTAAGAGAGAGAATATTTTCTTTAAGAGGTTGTCTTTGAAATAGAAAATCTTAAAAATAGATTTAAAGCTCTTGAAGAAGAACTCCAAAAAGAAGAAGTTTGGAAAGATTTAGAGAAAATAAAGAATATTCAGCAGGAAAAAAATAGACTTTCTGAAATAATTGAACCTATTGAGAACATTACCAATCGTTTCTCTTATATTGAAGAAGCTTTAGTTATTGCAGAATCTGAAGAGGAAGGACATTTACTTTTAAAAGATTTAGAAGAGGAAATAGAAAATATAAAATCACAAATTAAAAGTCTTGAAATAAAACTTTTATTAAATGGTGAACATGATAAAAGTAATGCAATATTATCAATTCATCCAGGAGCAGGTGGTACAGAAAGTCAGGATTGGGCTGAGATTCTTATGCGTATGTATTTAAGATGGGCTGAAAAAAAAGGCTTTAAAGTTGAAATTGTTGATTTACAGTTAGGTGAAGAGGCAGGAATTAAGGATGTTACATTTACTGTTGAAGGACCATATGCTTATGGATATTTAAAGTCTGAATCAGGTGTTCATAGACTTGTAAGAATTTCACCATTTGATGCTAATAAAAGAAGACATACTTCTTTTGCAGCTGTTTCTGTTTTACCTGAAATAGAAGATAATATTCATGTTGAAATAAAGGATGAAGATATTAGAATTGATACTTTCAGGGCTTCAGGAGCAGGTGGTCAACATGTAAATAAGGTTTCTTCTGCTGTAAGAATTGTTCATATTCCAACTGGTATTATTGTTACTTGTCAGACTGAAAGATCCCAACATAGAAATAGAGAAATAGCCATGAAAATTTTAAGATCTAAAATTTATGCTCTATTACAAAAGGAAAAAGAGGATAAAATTAAATCTATTACAGGAGATAAAAAGGAAATAGCTTGGGGAAGTCAGATAAGGTCTTATATCCTTCATCCTTACAGGTTGGTAAAAGATCATAGAACTGATGTTGAGGTTTATAATGTTGAAGATGTTTTAGATGGTAACATAGATATTTTTATTGAAACTTTTTTAAAAAAGTTTACTTCAATTTCTTAATTTATTTTTTTTATTATGGAGATAGTTATAGTTATGTTATTTTTTGTTTAAAAGTGTTTTTTCTTTTTTTCTTTTCAATTTTTTAAGTGTTGATAAAAGGGAAAATTTTTTTTATAGATTTAACAGGTTTTGACTTGAGTTTTTAAAAGAACATAAAAATGTTAATAAATTTAAAGTTTTAAACAATTTATTGCTCAGTTTGTTAATTATGAGATATAATGAAAAAGTTTAAAACCGTATCATTTTTTAAAACTCTTTGAATTTTAAGATTTTTTAATTTAACAGACTTTTAACATAGAAGTTTTTAACAAATGTTAAAAAGTTGTTGAAAAATGAATGAAATAAATTATATATGGCAAAAAATTTTAAATATAATCTTGAAAAAAGTAGGAGAATCTACTTTTGAGTTATGGTTTTCTCCGATAAAGCTTTTAGATATAAAAAATTCAGAGGTTTTTATTGAAGTTCCAAATAGATTTTTCAAAGACTGGATAGAGGATAATTTTCCATCTATAATAAGTGACTCCTTTTATCAAATTACTGGAAATCAAGTTGAAGTTAGATACGTTATAATGGGAAAGGAACAGGGAGCTGGATTTGTTGAAGAGAAAAAACAAATAGTAAAACGAGGTAATTTAAATCCCAAATATACCTTTGATACCTTTGTTGTGGGACCTTCAAATCAGTTTGCTCATGCAGCAGCCTTCAGGGTAGCTGAAAATCCAGGATATGCCTATAATCCACTCTTTATATATGGTGGTGTTGGACTTGGTAAAACCCATCTTATAACAGCCATAGGAAACTATATCTTAGATAAAAATAATGAGATTAATGTCTGTTATATTTCCTCAGAACAGTTTACAGGAGAGTTTGTTTCTGCCATAAGGCATGAAAAGATGCCCGAATTCAGGAGTAAATATAGGACAGTAGATGTTTTTTTAGTAGATGATATTCAGTTTATTGCTGGCAAAGATTCTACACAGGAGGAGTTTTTCCATACTTTCAATGAACTTTATAGCAAACAAAAACAGATTGTTATATCAAGCGATAGACCACCAATGGAAATTTCAGCCATAACTGATAGACTTCGCTCAAGATTTGGAATGGGACTCATAGCAGATATTCAACCACCAGAAATAGAGACAAGGCTTGCGATTCTTTACAAAAAAGCAGAGATGGAGGGGATTAAACTACCAGAGGATGTGGCATACTTTATAGCTTCAAGAGTAAAGTCTAATGTAAGAGAACTTGAAGGTTCTTTAATTAAACTTTGTGCCTACACTTCTCTTACAAAAGTTCCTATAAGTATGGATACAGCAAAACATATATTGAGAGATCTTCTTCCAGATGAAAATAAACCTATTACAGTTGAATTAATTCAAAGATATGTATGTGAAGCTTTAGGACTAAAGATTCAGGATATTAAATCAAAAAAAAGAACAAAGGAAATATCTAATGCAAGAAAATTAGCCATGTATATCGCAAAAAAACTGACTAATCTTTCCCTTACAGAAATAGGTAGTGCCTTTGGAGGTAAAGACCATGCCACAGTTATATATGCATGTAAACAAATTGAAAAAGAAAGAGAAAAAGATGCATCTCTTGATAAATTAATAGAAAATATAATAAAGAAAATCACAGGTCAATAAAAAATTTTAAGGAGGCAAAACTATGCACCTAAGAATCAAAAAACAAAAGATACAGGAAGTTCTCTCAAAAATTCAAAATATAGTTGAAAAAAAGAGCATGATGGCTATACTGAATCACTTTCTCATTGATGTGACCGAAGATGCTGTATTTATATTAGCCACTGACCTTGAAACAGCAGTAAAGCAACCTCTTGAAGCAGAGATAATTGAGACTGGAAAGGCATGCATTCCTGCGAGAAAATTTTATGAAATTGTAAGAGAACTTGATGAAAATATTGAAATAAAACTTTCAGAACAATGGATTAAGATTCAGTCAGGAAGGTCAAACTTCAGACTTGCTACTCTTGATTATTCTGAATTTCCTGTATGGCCACAGATTGGAGATGCTATAAAAATTAATTTATCAAGGGATTTTCTTCTTACAGCAATAGAGAATACAATTTATGCTTCAGGAGAGGCTGATGCAAGATATGTTTTAAATGGACTTCTCTTGCACATAAAAAAATCCTCAGAGTTTAGTATTGTTGGCACAGATGGGCACAGACTTGCTCATTTTAAGGTAATGATTGAGAATATTAATTTAGTAGAGGAAGAGAAAAAGATTATTCTTTCAAAAAAATCTTTAAATGAACTTAAAAAATTTCTATCCGATACTAACACAGTCTCTCTTTATATAGGAAGAACTCATGTTATGTGCGAAATAGACGGAGTCAGCTTTCTTACAAGAATGATAGAAGGTACCTATCCAGACTATGAATCGGTTATCCCAAAAAATAATGACAAAATTGCAATTGTTGATAAAAACTCTTTAATAGCCTCATTAAAAAGAGTTTCTGTTTTAAGCAGAGAAAAACAGAATGCTGTAAAGACAGAATGGGATAAAGATTTACTTGTCCTGTCTTCATCGGACCCAGAAATTGGAGAAGCAAGAGATGAAATAACCATTGATTATTCTGGTGATCCCTTCATTATTGGTTTCAATGCAAGATATATTATTGAGGCTCTTGAAAGAATAACTTCAGATAAAGCAAAAATTACAATGAGCGAAGAAGACAGAGCCATATATATAACCGATGCAGAAACTTCATCTTCTCTCTATGAATGTGTTGTTATGCCACTAAGGCTTTAATTTAAAGAAAATTTTAGACAATTAAGGAGGCAAGGTGAATAAAGAAGAGACTTACAAGGCAGAACATATAAAAATTCTTAAAGGACTTGAAGGAGTAAGAACTCGTCCAGCAATGTATATTGGTTCAACAGGAATTGAAGGACTTCATCACCTTGTCTATGAAGTTGTTGACAACAGTGTGGATGAGGCTCTTGCAGGATTTTGCAATAAGATTGAGATAAGACTACACACCGATGGTAGTTGCACTGTTATTGATAATGGTAGAGGTATTCCCACTGAAATTCATCCAGATGATCCTGAAAGAAGAACAGCTCTTGAGATAGTTCTTACAGAGCTCCATGCAGGAGGAAAGTTTGAATCAAAGGCATATAAAGTATCAGGGGGACTTCATGGAGTAGGCTTAAGCGTTGTTAACGCTCTCTCTGAATGGCTTGAAGTGGAGGTTCAGAGAGATAGAAAGATAGTACGGCAAAGGTATGCTCGTGGTATACCTGTTACTGAGGTTGAAGTTGTTGGACAGACAGAAAAAACAGGTACAAAAATAAGATTTAAAGCTGATCGAGAAATATTTGAAGTAACAGAATTTTCACGAGAGATTCTTGCTCATAGATTTAGAGAATTATCATATTTGAATAAAGGATTAAAGATTATTCTTGTTGATGAACGAGATGGTTATTATGAAGAGTTTATAAAAGAAGGAGGAATAGTTTCCTTTGTAGAGGACCTAAACAAAGGTAAAAAGCCTTTGCATCCTAAGCCAATATATATTACAGGGCAAAAAGATAGAATTATTGTTGAGATAGCTATACAGTATAATGAAGGCTATTCAGAAGAAATTCTTACCTTTGTTAATAATATTAATACAAAAGAAGGCGGAACACACTTGGTAGGTTTTAAGTCTGCACTCACAAGAACAATAAATAGTTTTGCCATTATGAACGGACTTTTAAAGGAAGGAAAAGAGTCACTTTCAGGAGAAGATGTAAGAGAAGGAATAGTAGCCTTAATAAGCGTAAAGATTCCTGAACCCCAGTTTGAAGGACAAACAAAAATGAAGCTTGGTAATAGTGAGGTAAAAGGCATTGTAGAGACTATACTCAATGAAAAACTTAGTAGATGGCTTGAAGAAAATCCAAATTATGCAAAAAAAATTGTTGAAAAAGCGAAAGATGCTGCCAGAGCTCGTGAAGCAGCAAAAAAAGCTAAGGAACTGACTCGCAGAAAAGGTATTCTGGAGGACACTACCTTGCCAGGAAAGCTTGCAGACTGCACTGAAAAGGACCCTTCTCAATCAGAACTCTTCATTGTTGAGGGAGACAGTGCAGGAGGTTCTGCAAAACAGGCAAGAGACAGACGCACTCAGGCAGTGTTACCTTTAAGAGGTAAGATTTTAAATGTGGAAAAAGCAAGAATAGATAAGATGTTAACATCGGAGGAAATAAAAATACTTATTACAGCAATAGGAGGTGGAATTGGTAAGGAAAATTTTGATTCTGAAAACATCAGATATCATAAAATAATTTTAATGACTGATGCAGATGTAGATGGTGCACACATAAGAACTCTTCTTCTTACATTCTTCTACAGACAGATGCTTCCCTTAATTGAAAGGGGATATCTTTACATAGCTCAGCCACCTCTTTATAGAATCAAAAGAGGTAAATGGGAAAGATACTTGCAGACAGAGGAAGAGTTCAGAGATTTTCTCTTAGACATTGCAGTAGAGGAAATAACATTTATTGAAGAACCAGAGTTAAATACAAAAAAGATTTTTTTAAAATTAATTTTTGATTATGGAAAAGTTCTTGAGAACTTTGAAAAAAAAGGTTTTTCACCATTTCATATAGAAAACATGCTTGAAATGAAATCCTTAAAACAGGACAGCCAGCTTTTTGATTTAAGAGATTTCGAAACTCTTCAGAATATACTGGAAAAAATTAAATTAATAAAGGGAATAAGACAAGAGGGAAACTATATTATTCGGATAAAAGCTGAGATAGTAAAAACAAAATCTCTTTGGGAACTTTACAATAAAGTAATGGAATCTGTTAAAAAGGGTCTTACAATCCAGAGATACAAGGGACTTGGCGAGATGAATCCTGAACAGTTATGGGAGACTACTATGGATCCTGAAAAAAGAACACTTCTACAGGTTACAGTTGAGGATGCTGAAAGAGCCAACGAGATATTCACAATTCTTATGGGAGATGATGTGGAACCACGCAAGGATTTTATTATAAAGCATGCTCTTGAGGTTAGAAATCTTGATATATAGGATAAAAAATGCTTGATATAAAATTTATAAGGGCAAATCCAGATAAGGTAAAGGAAGCTTTAGAAAAAAGAGGATATAAAATTGATTTTGAAGAATTTTTATCTATTGAAGAAAAAAGGCTTGAACTTTTAAGGGATATTGAACAAAAGAGAGCATTAAGAAACTCTGTTTCTCAGGAGATTGCATTTCTTAAAAAATCCAAGGATGACAGTTCAAATATAGATAAACTTATCTCAGAAATGCGAAATCTTGGAGATCAAATAGCCTCCCTTGAACAAAAACTTAGGGAGATAGAGGAAAGGGTTCAAAACTTTATTTTTTTTCTCCCAAATATACCTCATCCAACAGTTCCTGTCGGAAAAGATGAAAATGAAAATGTGGAGATTAGAAGATGGGGAGAACCACCTAAATTTGATTTTGAACCAATGAATCATTGGGATATAGGAGAGATTTTGGGAATAATAGATTTTGAAAGGGCAGGAAAGATTGCAGGAAGTAGATTTGCTATAATGAAAGGATTAGGAGCCCGTCTTGAGAGAGCACTTATTAACTTTATGCTTGATCTTCATACTAAAAAAGGATATATTGAAGTTTTTCCACCTTTGCTTGTAAACAAAAATTCAATGATAGGAACAGGGCAACTTCCAAAGTTTGAAGAAGATCTTTTTAAAGTAGCTGATCCAGAGTTTTATCTAATACCTACTGCAGAAGTTCCTGTAACAAATATTCATAGAGACGAGATCCTTTCTGAGGATGACTTACCAATCTATTATGTTTCATATACACCATGTTTCCGCAAAGAAGCAGGCTCTTATGGTAAAGATGTAAGAGGTATTATAAGACAGCATCAGTTTAATAAGGTAGAGCTTGTAAAATTTGTTAAGCCTGAAGACTCCTATGAAGAACTTGAATCACTCACACAGGATGCAGAAGAGGTATTAAAGCTACTTAAACTTCCCTACAGAGTGGTTTCTCTTTGCACAGGAGATTTAGGTTTTGCTTCAGCAAAAACCTATGACATAGAAGTATGGCTTCCAGGACAAGGTCGTTATAGAGAGATTTCTTCATGTTCTAACTTTGAAGACTTTCAGGCAAGAAGGGCTAATATAAGATTTCGTAGAAAAAATAAAAAAGGAACAGAGTTTGTTCATACATTAAATGGTTCAGGACTTGCTATAGGTAGAACCTTGGTAGCAATTCTTGAAAACTATCAGCAAAAGGATGGTTCTGTTTTAGTTCCTGAGGTTCTAATTCCCTACATGGGTTTAGACATAATAAGATGATTCAACCAATAATTGATCACTCAGGTATAATCCACATTTTTAAAGGTAAACAGTCAGAGCCAATTAAACTTTTAATTGGAGAGGTCATAACAGCAGAGATAATGGATATATTTCCCACAGGAACAATACAGCTAAGGATTAAAGACAGAATAATAAATGCTCAGCCACAGAGAGAACTTCCATTAAACAGGGGAGATACTGTGATGGTTAAGGTAGAAAAACCCCTTGAGGACGGTACTATTCCCCTTAGACTGCTTTCAGCCTATGAAGAAGAACAGCTAAGGCAAGCAACACTTCAGTTTGATAGAGATTTTTCAGAAAAGCTTTACAAACTTCTTGAGTCTGTCTTTGCAAAAAACATATACTCCTCAAAGGAGATAAGCCAATCCCAAATGGATATGATTAAGAATATGCTTACTTTGCCAATGGAAAGTATCTCTGAAACACAAAAAACTTCACTGATACAGAAAATCATGGATTTTTTTACACTGCAAAAGGGAACCGCAGAAAACCTTGATGAATTAATAAGGTTACTTGAAAAAAATAACTTTCCAAAGGAGCAGATTTCTCTTTTAAAAAACTCTATCATTTTAGAGCTTCAAGAGTTAAATCCAGAAAAACTTAAGGAAGTTCTTTTAAATTCTGGAGTATCCTTTGAAGTTAAAATGAAACAGGCTCTTTTTGATTCTAATAAGATTGAAAAGATTAGCGAAGATTTAAAGGTTATACTTACCCAGATTACAAAGGAAGCAAAAGCTCAAGGTTTTGAAGAAATAGCCTTTAAGGCAGAGCAGATATTAAGACAGATAGAGACCTATCAGATTCTTTCAAAAACTTATCAAAGTTTTTTTACCTTTTTACCGATTTTTCTTAAGGATATTGAAGGAGGTAACATAGCTTACAAATCTTTAAAAAGAGAGGGAAAGGACTATCATAGTATTTTTGTTTCCCTAAATTTTAAAGAAGAAAGCCTTTCCTTTGTTGTTACCATGATAAATAAAAGTTTCTTTGTTAATTTTTCAGGAAATCCCGAAATACTTAGTGAAATCAAGCAAAGAGAGGTTTTACTAAAGGAGCAATTTCAAAACATAGGGTTAACTCTTAATGGCATAAACTATATCTCAAAAATAGAAGACCTTATTAAACATTGGCACATTAAAGAAGGAAGTGTGAGTCTTACAGTATGACAGAAGGTAAGAAGGCTGTTGCATTAAGATATGAAGCAGAAAAAGACACAGCTCCAAAGGTTGTAGCAAAAGGAAGAGGTTTTATAGCACAAAGGATTATTGATTTGGCAAGACAGCACGGAGTTCCGCTTAAAGAGGATGAAACACTGGTAGAGGTGCTTTCAAAACTTGATATTTATGAGGAGATTCCTGTGGAGTTATATAAAGCTGTAGCAGAGATTCTTGTATTTGTCTATCAGATCAAAGGTAAGATCAAAAAATGAACATACTTGAACAGATATTAGAGAGAAAAAGAATAAGACTTACCGAAAAAATGAAAGCATTACCCCTTGAAGATATTAAAAAAGAGGCTTTAGCTTTAGTAAAAGTCTCTGAAAAAATTTTTTACAAGAAAATAAAAAGACTTCCCAATGAACCTATAAAGCTTATTGCTGAGATAAAAAAAGCATCTCCACTCAAGGGCTTATTAAGAGAATATGACATAGAGGAAATGGCAGATATTTTTATAGCCTCAGGTGCGGATGCAATTTCAGTAATAACTGAAGAAGATTTCTTTCTTGGAAATCCTCAATTTCTCGTGACTATAAAAAAAAGGCATCCCCATATTCCAGTTTTAAGAAAAGATTTTATTTTTGATGAATATCAAGTTTATGAATCAAAGATACTTGGTGCGGATGCTATACTTTTGATTTCTGATATTTTAACAGAAAAACAAGCAAGACAACTCTATGAGCTTAGTCAATCGCTTGGTATGGATGTACTATTTGAGATTCATGATGAAGAGGGACTAAGAAAAGCTTTAGCTCTTCAGGTAGATATAATAGGAATAAACAACAGAGATTTAAAAACACTTGAGATTGACATAAATACAACTCTTAGGTTAAAAGAATTAATATCAGAAGAAAAAGTTGTGGTCAGTGAAAGTGGTATTTTTAATAAGGATCAAACTATTAAACTCTTAAAGTATGGAATTAGTGCTGTTTTAGTTGGAACTTCATTGGTTTTAACTGAAAATCCTGCGAATAAAATAAAGGAGATTAAATCAGCCTATTAATGGTAAAATATTAAACTATGAATAACGAGATGCGAAAAATTCCAAGAATAATGTCTACCCAACACCCTGACAATGTATCTATTCCATTTTTTGCTGAAACCTCAGATATGTCAGGCGAAGATGAGATTCAGGAAGCCTATTATGCCTTTTCCCATCTTGGTTGTTGTGAACAGATGTGGGACAGTGAAGGTAAAGAAGTGGACAACTATGTTGTTAAAAAGCTTCTTACAAAATACTCATACTTCTTTAAGCAAAAACGTATAGGAAGGGATGTATTTCTTACTTTAAGAGTTCCCAATCCAGCAGTAGAAAAAGATGAGGCTAAGATTCTTCTTGAAACTCTTGAGAGTATTCCTCGTTCAATGGATGTGGCGAGAATTTTTTATGGCGATGATAGTTTCCCACCAGTTTTTGAGATTATTTTGCCTCTTACAAGAGATACTGCTGAGCTTAACAGAATTTACTATTTTTACAAAAATTTTCTTATTGAGAGACAGCATAAACAAATCTTTGAAGGTGATATAACCCTTGCAGAGTGGATAGGTAAATTCTTACCTGAAAATATAAATGTTATTCCTCTTTTTGAAGATATAGAGTCAATGCTAAGAAGCAATGAAATAGTTTCAGAATTCATAAAAGATAAAAAATTTACCTATCAACGTGTATTTTTAGCCAGGTCTGATCCAGCTATGAACTACGGAGTTATTAGTGCCATCCTTGCCAATAAAGTAGCTTTGAAAAGATTAGAGAGACTTTCAAAAGAAAGAGATTTAGAGATATTTCCCATATTAGGTGCAGGCTCTCCTCCCTTCAGAGGTAACTTAACTCCCTATACAGTTGATAAAGTATTAGCTGAGTATTCCTCTGTGGAGACCTTTACTGTTCAGTCAGCTTTCAAGTTTGACAATCCTGTTGAAGATGTTATTGAGGGAATTAGAAAGCTTAAACATTTTACAAGATATCCTTTAAAGGATTTTGATGAAGAATTTGCTCTTACTATGATTGAAAAAAGCTCTAAGGAATATAAGAAAGTTGTGGAAATAATTGCTCCATTAATAAACGAAGTATCTAATTTTGTGCCTAAGAGAAGAATGAGAAAGCTTCACGCAGGACTTTTTGGTTATTCAAGAAGTATTGGCAAAGTTAGGCTTCCAAGAGTGATTGGTTTTTGTTGCTCTTGCTATTCCATAGGACTTCCACCAGAATTAATCGGACTTAGTGCATTAACAGAAGAAGAAGTAAGAGGAATAAAGGACATATATAGAAATATAGCCCTTGACCTATCAATAGCTATGCAATATTTTAATCCGAAGTGTCTTGATATTTTGCCAAAGGAATCTAAAAAGGCAATACTTACTTCTATTGAACTTTTAAATTCACTCAATCTTTCTTATGAACCTAACCTTAATCACAGAGAGATAACCTCTCAGATAATCAGAATAATCAGACAAGGGCTCAATAAGTCTTTAACTGAGCCAATCATAGAAGCAGCCCATATCCGAAAATTCCTCGGCTAAATCTATCCATTGAAAGAATAGTTAACTTTTTCTTATTATAATAGGATGTCAACGCTATATCTTTCAGGCAATGAAGCAATTGCACATGGTTTAGTTCAAGCAGGTGTAAGATTTATAACAGGTTATCCTGGTACACCTTCTAGTGAAATAATTCCTGCAGCACAAAAGTTAGTAAAAGAGAAAAATATTAAGGCATTTATAGATTGGGCAATTAATGAAA
>JANXBR010000179.1 GCA_025060625.1 Thermodesulfovibrio sp. | reverse complement strand
GACTGTAAAGCCGGAGATTTTGTCCTTTTTTCAACTTTCTGTCTACCCCTTCTAACTAATTGTGCTATAGTTGGCACTTTTTCACCTCTTTTAACAAAATCTTAACATTCATGAACAAAGACTTTTTAGTTTATCAAAAAATAAAAAAACTGTCAACTTATAAGTAGTGCATAAAAAATAATATAAACATTTTAGCTTTAAAAAAGCAAGATTTTTTCAGTGAAGAAATCTTCAAACAAAAAATTAAATAAATTTTAGTTTAAAAGAGAAAAATGTAGAAAAAAATAAAAAAACAAAAATATTTGTTAAAAAATAGATTTTTTTGCACTTTTATGATATTATCCATACTTGATAAAGCTGAACCATTCAGGTTATATTAGCACTCGGTTAAGGTAGTTGCTAATAAAAATTTAATAGGAGGGAGGTTATGAAGATCAAACCACTTAAAGACAGGGTTGTTGTCAAATACTCCTCTGAGGAACTTGAAAAAACACCAGGAGGAATTTATGTCCCAGATGTAGCAAAAGAGAAGCCTCAGAAGGGAGTTGTAATTGAAGTTGGCTCTGAAGTAAAGGAGGTTAAGGTTGGAGATACTGTTTTATTTGA
>JANXBR010000178.1 GCA_025060625.1 Thermodesulfovibrio sp. | reverse complement strand
TTCCAGGTCTGTCTGGTACAAAACTCTGAGTAGCTGTCTCATTAGAATCAATATTACCCCAGTAATTCACTGAGAAACCCTTGTAGGAGACTGTAACAGATGGTTGGATGACCACGCTGTCAGAACTTAGTTCATAGCCTCTGAAAATATACCTTGTGTAAGCACCCAAAGAAACAGAGCCAGTCACCTTGTCCTCTTCTTTTTTTGCTTCTTCTTTCTTTGGTTCTTCTGCAAAGACCAAAGAAAAAGAAAGCAAGACTCCTAAAACTAAGGCGAAAAACTTAAAACGTCTCATAACAGCACCTCCAATTAGTTTTTTATTTTTTATTTGCCAATTTCATGCCAAAATAAAACCTTTGAAAAATAAACATTTTTTATATCTTTAAGTATTACAATTTTGTAAAATTCTACAATTTTGTATAAAAAACCAGATTTGTAAGTAAAAGATTAAAGCTATAAAGTTTAGATTTCTACTATTTTTCTTAGGTCTACATCTGCGCCTAATACTCCAATAAATCTCTTATTGTCATCAAATATAGGTGCAGAAACTGTAAAACAGTAAGAGTTTGTTGCTACTGAGATATATATATCTGAGATATATGTTGAAAGCCTT
>JANXBR010000177.1 GCA_025060625.1 Thermodesulfovibrio sp. | reverse complement strand
TCCAGTCTTCCCTCTGATTAGTTCTGCGGGATCTGGATTTTTCTTTTGAGGCATCATGCTTGAGCCTGTGGAGAATTTATCAGGCAGTTCAATAAATCTGAATTCCTCCGTAGCCCAAAGAATAATCTCCTCAGCAAGTCTGCTAAGGTGCATCATTATCATGGCACCTGAGTATAAAATATCACATACAAAGTCTCTGTCTGATACTGCATCCATACTGTTTGGAATCGGCATTTCAAAGCCAAGCTCCTTTGATGTGAAATCTCTATCAATAGGAAGACTCGTGCCTGCTATGGCACCAGCGCCAAGAGGAGATTGATTTATTCTTTTTAGAGCCTCTTTAAGTCTTTGTCTGTCTCTTTCAAAGCTCCATGCATAGGCTAAAAGATGATGACTAAGAAGCACAGGCTGAGCTTTTTGTAAATGGGTATAGCCTGGCATTATGGTATCAATATGTTTTTCAGCAAGCAAAAGGAAGGTTTTTTCGAGTTCTTTCAGTTGCTCTATTATTTCCTGAATTTTTTTTCTTAAGTAAAGTCTTAAGTCAGTGGCAACTTGATCATTTCTTGAACGGGCTGTGTGAAGTTTTGCTCCTGCTGAGCCTATTTTTTCAATCA
>JANXBR010000176.1 GCA_025060625.1 Thermodesulfovibrio sp. | reverse complement strand
CTCAATGTTATACTAAAAAATTGTAAAAATGACAGTTGAACTAATTATCTTTGATTTAGATGGTACACTTGTAGACTCCTGCGAGGATATTGCTCAAGCATTAAACTATTGTTTAAAGGAAAGGGGAATTGAAATTTTCTCAAAAGATGAAGTAAGGGAGATGGTTGGAGAGGGAGTTAATCGTCTCATAGAAAAAGCTCTACAAAGAAGAAAAGTCTTAATGCCAATTAAAGATATAGTTGAGTGTTTTATAAACTACTATAGGAAACACATAGCAGATTTTTCCAAATTATATCCTAATGTAAAAGAAACTCTTGAAGAGTTGAAAGGAATTAAGAAAGTTGTAATTTCTAATAAACTCACTGAGTTAAGCATTAAAACCCTTGAAGCTCTTGGAATTTTAAAGTTTTTTGATCTTATAGCTGGAAGTGATTTTTTTTCTGAGCGAAAACCTTCAGCAATACCAATTGTTGAAACAATGAAGAGATTTAATGTATCTAAGGAAAAAACAATAATCGTTGGAGACAGTGAGCTTGACATTAATGCAGGAGTATCAGCAGGAGTTAAAACTGTAGCAGTTACATATGGATATAGAGAAAGGGAGTTTCTAAAAGATGCAG
>JANXBR010000175.1 GCA_025060625.1 Thermodesulfovibrio sp. | reverse complement strand
AGAATCCTTTCTTTTAACCGGCTTTTCCCTGCTTGTAGACTGGAGCGGTTCCATACTTCCAGTTTGTGCTTCATCGCTTCTGGCTCTGCATCCGATAGTTTTTACGTCTCCAAGCCTTTAAATCTCTGTCACGGGGGCTTCTGCCTCTGGGGCTTCCTCGACTATTATGAAGTTGAGAGGCCATTTATAAAGCCAGTCGGTTTTCAAACTCCCACTTTGAGTCAAAACTGGTACAATGGCCTAAAATTCATTCGAAATAAACTAATTTAAGATGTTCTATTAGGAGACATTAAAAGAAAGTCTGTTTAGGCAATACCTTTAGGACTAATGTTTAAATTCAAAATCGAAAAGGATTTTTAGAGGTTAAGCGTCTCTTCTCTGCATTTTATATGCTGCGTGTGACTTTGGTAAAATTTAACTTTTAATCTCACTACCATTATTTTGTGCTTAATTATGCTATGCTTTAATGAAGATAATTCAGAAAGGTTCTGGGAATTGGCAATTACTTCACTAGGGGGAGGTTTTAATGGAAAAGTCGAACCTTGATGTGGCTATCTGGGAACTATATGGTGATAAGAAAACCTTCAAAAAGGAAGGAGTGTTCATGCGCAATAATCAGCCCGTTAAAACCATGTTTACTGTTGGCAACTTCTAT
>JANXBR010000174.1 GCA_025060625.1 Thermodesulfovibrio sp. | reverse complement strand
GAGTCTCTTCAAAAACTTACAGATGCTTGATAAAGCTCTATCCTTTTATCCCTATCCCCAAACCTATTAACCACCTCATAGTATCTTTTCATTAACTCTTTTTTTGTCTCCTCAAAGGAATATGTTAAACTCTTTCATTATGTAACACCCTTTATTGCCCAAATTTGATGATAAAAATTTCAAAAACTTGAAAAGCATATAAATCTTGCAATATCACTCTTTAAGCTACTTTATCTTTTCCTCAACCAAATAAATCTTATCCTTCTTACCACTAAGGTAATGGAGGCTATCAGACGAGTCAAAAATGATCTTACCCCCAATGCCATCGTATTTTTTCCCCTCTTTTCCATCAATAACTACAAACCACTTATTGCCTGCCCCAGCTACATAAGCCACACGCTTGCTGTCAGGACTTACCTTAAAACTCTCTTTTATCCATGAAGAGAAATCAATTTGAGCGATTAGTCTTTCAGATACTATCCTTTTTAAATATTTCTCTTGTGCCCAACCTCCTATGCTAACGCAGATAATAAAAAAAACCACCAAAAAATGCATTTTCTTTAACCTCATATTATCCTCCCCTTTTTTAAAAAAAATATTGAGTCTCTTCAAAAACTTACAGATGCTTGATAAAGCTCTATCCTTTTATCCCTATCCCCAAACCTATTAACCACCTC
>JANXBR010000173.1 GCA_025060625.1 Thermodesulfovibrio sp. | reverse complement strand
AAGTGGAGAATTAATATCTATAATGGGACCATCAGGCTCTGGAAAAACAACCCTATTAAACATGATAGGCCTACTAGACAAACCAACAAAAGGAAGAGTATTCATAGAAGGAATAGATGTAAACAAACTAAATGAAATTGAAATGGCAAAAATAAGAAATTACAAAATTGGATTCATATTTCAACAATTCAACTTAGTAAATAGATTAACAGTACAAGAAAACATAGAATTACCATTAATAGCTAGAGGAATACCTGGAAATGAAAGAAGGAAAATAGTATTAGAAGCACTATTAAAAGCTGGAGGAAATGAAGTATGGTTGAAAAAGAAACCAAATCAATTAAGTGGAGGAGAACAACAAAGAGTAGCTATAGCAAGAGCACTAGTAACAAATCCAAAAATAATATTAGCAGATGAACCTACAGGAAACCTAGATACAACTTCAGCTAGAAAAGTAGTGGAAACACTAATAAAATTAAATGAATTAAAACAAACAATAGTAATAGTTACACATAACATTGAAGTAGCAAATTGCACACAAAAAATATACCTTTTAAGAGATGGAATCATAGTGGGAATAAAAGAACCAGAGAAAAACAGAGGAATAATACATACGTAAATTGAATAATTAACAATAAAAACATAATAAACCTTAATTTCATTTACATAAGTTGAAAAATACTTAGACAAATTTACCACTAT
>JANXBR010000172.1:440-703 GCA_025060625.1 Thermodesulfovibrio sp. | reverse complement strand
TAAAATAGGAATTGTTTTGTTATTTTTTTGTGTATTAGGTTTTGTTTCTGGAATTATAAATTCTAACAGAATAATAGTAACAATTTTGGGGACATTTGATTATGTAAAAAATTTTGTTTTTTTATTTTTGTTAGGTTCTTTATCTGTTGACCACAAACTGGTAATTAAACTATATAAGATTATCTCTAAATTTTCAATTTTTTTATGTTTAATAGTAATTTTTATATTGTTTGCTCATATGTTAGAAATAGAACCACCTAAAG
>JANXBR010000172.1:0-430 GCA_025060625.1 Thermodesulfovibrio sp. | reverse complement strand
AAGTAACTGGTGAAGTTATAGAATTAAGATTTGGACTACCACGAATTGCTCCTCTTAATATACATCCAAATATGTTGGGATTATACAGTTTGTTGTTTTTTATTTTAGATTTTGGAATTTCTTATAAAATAAATTTTAAAAAATTGTTGTTACTTGTTGGAATCTTTTTTTCTGTTTCACGAATGGTATGGATGAGTTTTATACTAAGCATTTTATTTTTGTTTTTTCAACTTAAAGTACGTAACAGAGTTGTTTATGGACTTTTATTTTTTATTTTGTTTGGTGTAATAGTGTTACCTAAAGTGATTAAGAAAACACAGATAGAATATTTATCGGAAAGCTATTATCGGGGATATGTATTAAAGAAATACTTAGAGATATACAAAGACCATCCAATTTTAGGAGTAGGTCCTGGAATGTACGGAGGAGT
>JANXBR010000171.1 GCA_025060625.1 Thermodesulfovibrio sp. | reverse complement strand
AATGCTGTCTCTAAACGACTTACTCTTTCTTCAGTGCGTTTTTGTGCCTCCGCAAGCTCTGAAACTACATGTTCAAGTCTGCTAACTGACTCTTCAAGTCTACTTATTCTTTCTTCTGCACGTCTATGTGCTTCGGTAAGCTCTTCAATCTTTTTTCCTATGTTTTCTACTACCTTTTTAAGCTCAAGAAAATCCTCTCTCCTTACTACTTCTCCAAGATTCTTCTCTATATCCTTTAAAATCTTTATAAAAGCTTTTCTTAAATCAGGTTCAAGTTTTTCAATCTCTTCAAATATTTCTACTGAAAAAATTCCCATTTTTTACTCCTTTTTTGCTCTTTAATATGATTATATATCAAAATCCATAACTAAGGAGGAGATTCTAACCTTGAAAATAAGAAGTGGCTTAAATGCAAGGTTTACTGAGTGCAAAAAAGCATTTTTGGGAAATTTTATCACAATTTTATCACAGTAAAAAATAAGTTCAATTAATGTTATTCTTTTATTAAATGTGACTTTGCTTTGAAAAAACCATAATAGATGAAGTTAGGCTAAGACACAAAAATATTCAGTGGTATTGTGCAGAGTTTCTCTCCAAGGCTTACTAAATTGTAGCCATTATATGCAATTATGCCTGCTATGCAATTTGGATATGCATTCATAAACAACATATTTGAGTTAATTTATGAAAGATAGATTATGGACTACATAATCTCTTCTCTGAACTAATTTAACGGTGGTGAAATTGTTGAT
>JANXBR010000170.1 GCA_025060625.1 Thermodesulfovibrio sp. | reverse complement strand
CTTCAATACAGTAAGCAACCACTGGTATACCATGAGATAGTATTTGAGCTTTAACTTGAAACTCAGACTCCTTAAGTATTGCTTCATCATATCTTTTTTGAACCTCAAACTCTTTTACTCTGAAATTTTCCCATGCATTAAAAGTTGCTTTCTTTATATCTCTTTCAGAGATAGCATATACCTCTATACTCAAAGGATAGTCAGATACAAGATTCCATGTATAGCTTTTCAATTTTCCTTCAACACATTCTATTATATTTTCTGGACCAAATACTCTTAGTGGTTTGTCTCTTCTTAAAATAGCTCTCAGTAGTTGATCGAATCCTATAAAATGGTCAATATGAGTATGAGTTACAAACACATCTGTAACTTTAAGAAGTTCAGAAAAATTGAGCTTTCTTATGTCTCCAATATCAAATAGAAATGCTCGAGATTTCCACAAAAGTCTTACAAAAACTACAGGATCTCCAAATAAATCATTTACAACTTTGTAATGAAAAAGTTTAGCCATAATGGTATAATTATACAAAATTAAGAGTGTCACTTACTTGTTGGAGGAAAATATGTCAGAGTTAAGACGTGATCCAATCTCTGGAAGATGGGTTATAATTGCAACAGAGAGAGGTAAAAGACCTTCAGATTTTGCTTCTGTAACTCAGAAAAGAAAGCTAAGAGGATTTTGTCCTTTTTGTCCAGGAAATGAGTATACAGCGCCACCAGAAATTATAGCATTCAGACCTCCTCACACTGCACCGAATACCCCTGGATGGAGTTTAAGAGTAGTCCCAAATAAGTTCCCAGCTT
>JANXBR010000016.1 GCA_025060625.1 Thermodesulfovibrio sp. | reverse complement strand
ATCCTGTTTTTAAATTTATGGTTTTTAAACTTACAAAACATCAGATTGCTGCTTTACCACCTGAGATAAAAGGAGTTCCTATAGAACTCTCAGAATTAGGCTCTCAGGGATAGAGATGTTTAACAGAATAATACTCATAGGAAATCTTACCAGAGATCCTGAAATAAGATATACACCTACAGGAGTAGCAGTTGCTACTGTGCCTATTGCTGTTAACTCAAGATACAAACAAGGTGATGACTTAAGAGAGGAAACTCTATTTATTGATGCTATAGTGTTTGGTAAACAAGCTGAAACATGTACACAGTATTTGAATAAAGGTAGGACTGTATTGGTTGAGGGACGTTTACGAGAAAGAAGATGGGAATATGAAGGACAAAAGAAGAGTAAATTTGAGGTGATTGCAAATAGTATAAGATTTTTCCCTAAGAGAGAACCTGCTCAGCCTGATGAGATTAATCAGGTTCCTCCAGAGGAATACTCAGATATAGAACCATTTTAGAGGAGGTAAGTGTGCAACAGTCAACACAAAAGAGATTTTTTAGAAAAAAGTATTGCAAATTCTGTGCAGACAAAATTAATTTTATTGATTACAAAAATATTAAACTCCTGAGAGGCTTTATGACCGAACGTGGCAAGATTCTTTCAAGAAAACTCACAGGCACATGCTCAAAACATCAGAGAGAATTAACTAAAGCAATAAAGAGAGCAAGAGCCATTGCTTTATTACCATATATTGAGATTTAGAAATGAGGATACCGAAGAACTGGATACCCCATATAGCAAGCACTATAATAGAGAATCTTCTAAAAAAAGATTTAATTGAGATTACAGTGCCCAAAGAACAACTTCTTCAGGAGGCTGAACAGATAATTCTTGATGAATTAATGGTTGAGGATAGGCTAAATGAGGAGATAAGAGAGCTTCTTAAAAAATATGAGGCAGAAATAGAAAAAGGCAAACTTGACTATAGAAAACTTTTTGAGATGACAAAACAAAAACTTGTTAAACAGAGGAATTTAGTCTTATGATGCTTTCAGATGAAAAAATAAGTCATACATCTCATGTTTTATTCAATGGTTTAATAAATAAAGGGTTAATTAAATTAAAGGTGGAAGAACAAGAAGTAAGAAGAGAGATTAAAAGAAGTTTTATACAGGCTTTAAAAATTGGTGAATCAATTGACGAGGTTGTAAGAAGAAAGCTTCAATCATTTTCAAAGAAAGTAGTTGAAGGAAGTCCAGAATGGAATATTCTTTATAAAAAATTTTTTGAGGAAGAAGAAAGAAAGAGATTCGGACGTTAATGGAAAGATTTATTTCCCATGTAACCCAAAAAGAAATAAAAACTGAAAAACAAAAGGCAAGACTTCTTAAAAATAGTTCATGGTGGCGTAAAAAGATTTCTAAAAGAAGATGTTACTATTGTGGTAAAGAAGTTCCAGAAAATGAGTTAACAATGGATCATGTGATACCTCTTATAAGAGGGGGAAAGTCAGTTAAAAGTAATATAGTTCCTGCCTGTAAAGAATGCAATACCAAGAAGAAATATATGCTTCCTATTGAATGGGATCAATATCTGCAATCTTTAAATTTTTTTGATTCAGAAGCAATACTTTAATTTTTTTCAAAAGGTTCAATATGAATTACAACATCAATAACATCAGGAAACTCTTTTTTTATCATTTGTTCAACCCTGTCTGCGATATTATGAGCTTCAGATACTGAAATTGCAGGATTTACTAAAATTTTTAAATCAACAAATATTTGTCCTGCTGTGCCTCTTGTTCTTATATCCTTGCAGGCTTCCACATTCATACATGTTCTAACAACACTGGCAATTCTTTCACCATCAATGGCTGTTCTATCCGCAAGAATGTGGGCAGATTCTTTTATTATAAGTATTGCTTCTCTGGCTACAAAAATTCCTACGATTAAACCTGTTATAGGATCAATGAGGGAAAACTCTGTCATTGTTGATATAATTACACTCAAGATTACTCCCATAGTAATATAAATATCAATTTTTGTATGAGCTGAATCAGCTATCAGGAATTCGCTTTTAAGTTCCTTACCTTTTTTCTTTTCATAAAAAGAAACAAAAACATTAACTATGAGAGTAATGATAAGGACAATATAAGCTTTTTCATCTATTTCAGGCTTTCTTGTTTCAACAAAAGATTTGTAAACATTTCTGATTATTTCTAATGCAGTGAGAGACATTAAAACTCCTATAAAAATTGCAAAAACCGTTTCAAATTTTCTATGCCCATAAGGATGTTCTCTATCAGGAGGATGGCTTGCTATAGAAAGAGCGATTAGTCCTCCTATGTTTGAAATTCCGTCAAAAAGGGAGTGAAATCCATCTGAATAGATAGCTACAGAGTTTGTAATCCATCCATAGATTATTTTTACTAAGGAAACAGTAAAATTCAATAAAAGCGTAATTAAAAGAACTTTTTGTATTTGTTTTTTTCTGTCATGAAGATGTAACATTTTTAGTCTCCTTAGGTCTAAAAATTATTATACCCTCTTTTTCTTTTGAATATCTTATAAAATCTTCATCTATTACATAAGATTTCTGGCTTGAAGCATGTCTGAGTTTGATATTACTGTCTTGTATTATCATTATTCCTACATGTATAACATCAAGCCCTTTTTTGGAGGTATAGAATCCGCAGTAATCACCTGATTTTAGTTCAGAAACAACTCTCTTTATGTATTTTGAGGGAATATAATTGATGATTCTACTTTTAGTTTCTAATCCATCAATCCATAATCCATCTTCTTTCCTGTTAAGTTCTTTTATAACTGTAGAGTACTCTCTTGTTAGTTCCTTTGTTATATTTTTTACTGTTGTTAAGTTTTCCCAGTCTGTAAAAAAATGTCTTCTTTTTTTAAAATCCACAATTCCTTCAAAATATCTCACATGTTTTAAATTTTCAATAAAAGAGTTGTAATTATCAGACAATCTCAATGCTTCTACATACTCAATAAAAGTCATACAATCAACTCCTTCAAACTCAATAACAAGTTGCTCCTTTTCAGATGGACTACCAATAAGAGAGTTTTTTTTATAGGGAACACCGAGAAAATACCTTGATATTTCAGTGATTTTTACTGAGGCTGGAAGATTTTTTATTTTTATCAGCAAGCTTTCCATGTTAATTTTACCTGATTTAAATAGCATATGTTATGATAAAACATGTCTTTGATTGATATCCACTTTCACGGTACAAATAAAATAGATATTAAAGAAGTTGAATCTCCTGAACAGATTCTTTTGATTGCTAAAGAATATGGTTCAATGGAAGTTGAGGGTTTTTTAGTTACGATTTATCCATCTAAAATTAGTTCTATGAAAAAAACTCTTTTAAATATCAAAAGGGCAATGGAAATCCAGACTGAAGGAGCAAAAATATTGGGAGCCTATCTTGAAGGTCCTTTTTTAAATCCCAGAAAAGCAGGAGCATTAGACCATGATTATTTTTTGCAACCTGATATTGATGTTTTGTATAGATTGATTGATGGCACAGAAGATATTGTTAAAATAATTACAGTATCACCTGAGGTTCCTGGAGCATTAAATATAATTGAAAAATGCTCTGAAACTGGTATAATTGTCAGCATGGGACACTCAGATGCCACATACAAGGAAGCTGAAGAAGGATTTAAAGCAGGTGCTCGCCTTATAACTCATCTTTTTAATGCCATGCGGGGAATTCATCATAGAGAACCAGGGATAGCAGGATTTGGGCTCATGAATCAGGAGGTTTATGTTGAATTGATTGGAGATGGTAAACATTTAAGAGATGAAATTTTAAAATGGATATTTGAAATAAAGAACCCACAAAGAATCATTCTGATTTCTGATATGGTCAAACAAAGAGAGGCACTTAATAGACTACAGGGCGGTATAATGGGGCTTGGAGATACTATAAAAAGGCTTAAAAAACTTGGTATTGAAGAATATAAGATAAAAATGGCTGGAGAAAAAAATCCCAAAAGACTATTAAAAATTAACTCTCTTTAAGCTTTTCTACTTCTTCCTGCTCTGTTTTACATTCAATACAGAGATCAGTTACAGGTCTTGCCTCAAGTCTTTCAATTGGAATTTCTTTACCACAGGATTCACATATTCCATAGGTACCGTTTTCTATTTTTTCCAGTGTCTTTTCTATTTTTTTTAATAGTTTTCTTTCTCTGTCTCTAAGTCTCAATAAAAAGCTTCTATCAATTTCTTGGGTAGCAATGTCACCTATTTCTGATAAATTATTTTCAGTGGGAAGATTAGATCTCATAATTCCAGCATCAACAAGAATCTGTTGCTTTTGTTGAAGAAGTTTCTTTTTAATCTCTAAAATTCTTTTTTGTCTTGAACTCTCCTTCATAATCTATCCTTTTCTACTTACAATTTAATTAAAATATCAAAAAACCTATTAAAAGGTCAAATTTAAAATGAAAAATTATTTTTTAAACTTATTCTTTAAGGCTTTTTCTACAACTGGCGGAACAAGACTTTTTACTGAACCTCCAAAATAGGCAATCTCTTTAACAAGGCTTGAAGAGAGAAAAGAATACTCTTCAGAGGGCATTAAAAATACAGTTTCAATCTCTTTAAAAAGTCTTCTATTGGCGTGAGCAAGCTGAAGTTCAAACTCATAGTCTGATACAGCTCTTAAACCTCTCACAATAGCAACAGCTTTTTTCTCTCTAATAAAATCAACAAGAAGTCCATCAAAAGCCTCTACACTTAAATTTTTCAGATTTTTGGTTGTCTCTTTAATGAAATATATTCTCTCTTCCACTGTAAAAATAGGATTTTTTTTATAGCTTGACTTGGCAACAGCTACTATTAATTCATCAAAAATCTTTAATGCTCTTTTTATTACATCAAGATGTCCGTTTGTTATTGGATCAAAAGTTCCTGGATAGACTCCTTTTGTACCCATTACTCTGTCCTCCTGTAAACTGTTAAAAGGGTATCCCCATATTTATAACATTTATGTATCTTGAGATCCTTAAGTCTTTCTCTTAATGATTCCTTTTTATGATGCTGGAGTATCATTACTCCACCTTCTTTTATAAGATTTTTGTTTTCAAACACTTTAAAAATTCTCTCAATTTCACCTGATTCGTATGGAGGGTCTGCAAAGATTATATCATACTCTTGTAAACTGTCTTTTAGGAAATTTACAGCATCCATTTTATAAATCTTTGCTCTATCATAGAGTTGATTCATCTTAAGAGAGTTTTTTATAAAATAGAATAATACAGGGTCTTTCTCTACAAATATAACATTTTTGGCTCCTCTTTTTAATGCTTCTATTCCTACTAAACCCTTACCAGCATAAAGGTCAACAAATACTCTATCTTCTACATCTTGCAAAATATCAAAGATAGCCTTTCTTACAACTGCAGGAGTTGGTCTTACTGATTTTTTAAGCTTTGGTTTGTTTTGGATCATTTTATTTTCCTATTTCTGGATTAGTGAAGCATATATCTGGATTTTTATAATCCAATATTTTAACCTTTCTACCTTCAACTTTAAGTCTTCCCTCAGCAAAAAGTCTTATTGCCTCTGGAAATATCTTATGTTCTAATCTGAGTATTCTCTCAGCAAGAGTATCTTCAGTATCATCAGGATAAACAGGTACAGCAGCCTGAATTATTATTGGACCAGTATCAACTCCTTCATCTACAAAATGAACAGTACAACCACTTATTCTAACTCCGTAATCAACAGCCTGTCTCTGTCCATGAAGCCCTGGAAAGGAAGGTAAAAGTGCTGGATGAATGTTCATAATTCTATTGGGAAACGCATCAAGTAGAGGTTTTCTTACTATTCGCATAAATCCTGCTAATATGACGAGTTCTACCCTTCTTGATAAAAGTTCATCCCTTATTTTTTCATAAAAGGCATCCTTTGTCGAATATTCCTTTGGATTTATATAGAGATAGGGAATTTTGTATTTTTTAGCTCTCTCTATCGCATAGGCATTGGGATTATCCACTATGAGAATCTCTATTTTTGCTGGTAGTTTTCCTGCTTCAATTTCATCAATAATTGCCTGAAAATTAGAACCTCTCCCTGAGGCTAAAACACCCAGTCTAACCATTCTATACCTCCCTGACTTTAAATTCATGAACAAAATTAACTACTTTTTTTAGTATATCCACAGAGGTATTAACATTTACTCCATGTCCAAGATTGAAAATATGTGACTTCGCTCTTTGACCATCAATCAAAATCCTATTAACCCTCTTAAAAAGCTCCTGCTCTTGGGCTAATAAAACCAAGGGATCAAGATTACCCTGCAAAGCTTGAGTTTTAAAAAGCTCGGTAGCTTCTTTCATATCTATTCTCCAGTCAATACTTAGAACATCAGCATTTAAGTCTATAAGATGCCTGGCAAGTCCTGATGTATTTGAACAGAAATAAATGACTGGAACATTTTTAATGTTCTCAATTATTTTCTTGACATAGGGCTTAACAAAAATCTCATAATCAAAAGGTGATAAAATTCCAGCCCATGTGTCAAATATCTGAATTGCATGAACACCAGAGCTTATCTGTTCATTAAGATATTTATAGGTTGCCTCTGTTAGGAGAATCATGAGTTTTTGAAAACCTTCTGTTTCCGAAAACATAAACCTTTTTGTATGGACAAAATCCTTTGTTGAACTACCTTCAATAACATATGTTGCCAGAGTAAAGGGAGATGCTGCAAAACCTATAAGGGGAACAGAAAGTTCTGCGATAAGAATTTTTATGGTTTTGAAAACATACTCAATTGATTCCAGCTCTATTTGTCTTAAAATTTTAAGTTGTGAAGATGTTCTAATAGTTGGTGAAACCTTAGGTCCTTTGTCCTCTAAGAACTCTACTTTAATTCCCATAGCTTCAAGAGGTATGAGTATATCTGAAAAAAGAATAGCTGCATCAACTCCCAGTATCCTTACAGGTTGTAGTGTAACCTCTGCAGCTATCTCAGGAGTTCTACACATAGTTAGAAAGTCATATTTCTGCCTAATTTTTTGATACTCAGGCATGTATCTTCCAGCCTGTCTCATAAACCAAACAGGTGTGTAGTCAGTTTTTATGCCCTTACATGCATTAAGAAAAGTCTCTCTCACCTTAATTTCCTTGGAATATAATTACAGTATGGGTCTTCTTCCATATAGTCATCTTTAAGACAGTATGCTCTTGCCCTGCATCCTCCGCATACGTTTATATATTCACAAACACCACAGCGACCTTTGTAAGAGGAGAAATCTCTTAATCTTTTAAAGAGTTCTGAATTTTCCCATATTTCCCTAAAGGATTGTTTTTTAATATTTCCAGCTGATAAAGGAAAATAACTGCAAGGCATTACATCGCCATCTACATTTATAAGACATATTAGCTGTCCAGCTACACATCCTTTAGCTCCTCCAGTGGAAAACTTCAAAGACCTTCTTTCAAATTTCTCTCCTTCCTTTTTTGAGACCTCAAGAACTACTCTATAGTATTGGGGTGCACAGGTTGGTCTTACAAGTATATTTTTTTCATTTTTTTCCATATCATAATGCCAGTGTAGAATTTTTTCATAATCTTCCTGGCTTATTAATTCCTCCAAAAGTTCCTCTGCTCTTCCAGTGGGAACTATCATGAACATATACCATGCAGTTGCACCAAGTTCCTTTGATAATTTATAGACCTCTGGGATTGTATCCTGATTTCTTTTTGTAAAAGAAGAGTTAACCAAAAAGGGTATGTCATGTTTCTTTAAAAGTCTTATAGCATTTATCGTACCTTGAAAGGCACCTTTTTGATTACGAAAATTATCATGAACTGATTCATTTGGTCCATCAAGACTTAGAGATACCATTTTTATCTGAACTTCTTTAAATTTATTACAGACATCATCATTCAAAAGCGTTCCATTGGTAGCAACGCAGACCCTTAAACCTTTCCTTCTTCCATATTCAGCAATTTCAAAGAAATCCTCTCTTAAGAGAGGCTCTCCACCTGTAAGAACCATAACCGGCTTAGCATAGGAGGTTATATCATCAATGATTCTTAAGCATTCTTCTTTTGATGGATCAGGATGCTCCTTTACAATCTCCTCTGCTGAGGACCTGCAATGGATACATCTTAGATTGCATCTACGGGTTATTTCCCAGGCTAACCATTTTAGTTCAAACTGCATTTAATTATTATAACTGAAAAAAGCTGTTTGTTTAATCTTAAATTTTTTATAATAAATAGATATGACTGAGAGACAGTCATGGGGGTCAAAATTAGGGCTAATCCTCGCAACAGCAGGTAATGCTGTAGGTCTGGGCAATATTTTAAGATTTCCTTCAAAGGCTGCCCTCTATGGTGGTGGAGCCTTTATGGTTCCCTACTTCATTTCCCTATTTCTTATGGGACTACCATTAATGATTATTGAATGGGTCATAGGAAGATATGCAGGACGTTATGGACATGGTTCAATGACTGGTATCTTGGGACTTTTTTTTAATCATGCAAGCTGGGCAAGAATTCTTGGATCCATAGGAGTAGCAATACCTTTACTTATATGTATGTATTACATATACATTGAGTCATGGACACTTGGTTTCGCATTTCTCTCTATTTTTGGCGAAATACCAACTCCAGTAGTCACTTCCAATGCTAATGAAGCAATTAAACCCTATCTTAATTTTTTCAGAGAATATACTAATCCTTCAGCAACTGCATATTTTTTTCTTCTTTTAACAATTGCTATCAATTGGTTTATTCTTCAAAAAGGTGTAAAAAAGGGTATAGAAATTACGGCAAAGATAGGAATGCCTGCAATCATTCTATTTGGCTTTATTCTTGGCTTGATATGTCTTTCTGCAGGAAACTGGAAGGGATTTGAAGGTCTAAAATTTATCTATAATCTCAATTTTTCACGAATTTCCGATCCTGTTGTATGGATTGAAGCTTCTGGACAGATATTTTTTACACTTTCTCTTGGTATGGGAGCTATTGCAGTTTATGCAAGCTATACATCTCCAAGAGAAGATGTTATAAAAGCTGGGATGTGGACTGCTGGTATTAATGAGTTTGTAGAAATCGTTATAGGTGCTTCAATAGCAATTCCTGCAGCCTTTGCAATGTTTTCTGCTTTAGCAATCCCTGAACTTGCAAAGGAAGGAACATTCAGGCTTGGTTTTATAACTATGCCTGCAATATTCATGAGTTTTCCCTTGGGAGAATATATCTCATTTATCTGGTTTTTACTTCTTTTCTTTGCTGCACTAACTTCTTCCTTAGCATTGATACAGCCTTTAATTGCCCTATTTGAAGATGAGATGAAATGGGAACATTCAAAGGCTGTTAATATCTCAATAATTTTAATTACTCTGGGAGCCCATCTTTCAGCATTTGTACCGAACTTCATAGATGAACTTGACTTCTGGGCAGGATGTTTCTTGCTACTTATTTTTGGCTTAATTGAGATATTTGTCTTTATCTGGATATTCGGTATAAATAACTTTTACAATGAACTGACAAAAAATACAAATCTTAAGTTACCGAAATTTTTTGTATATATTATGGGCATACTCTCACCTCTTTTTATAGTCTTCATCATATACTACTGGGTTATTAAAGATTTTGAAAACATATTCTTCATTGATGAACCAAATAAACTAATTGCTCGGGTATTTATTATTCTTTTTATTTTGTTCTTATCAGTTATAGCAGTTAAAAGTAAAAAAATCATAATGAGAGACATCAGATATCTAAAATTAATGAAAAATTTGGACAGGTGAACTTCTTGATTGAGTTAAAATCAGAAGATAAATTTCTTGAGTTTTTAAATAGTTTAGATTTTTACAATTTACTCTTCATGGCAAATTCAAAAAGGGAAAAATTTAAAGGCAATAAAATAGAACTCTGCGCTATTGTAAATGCAAAAAGTGGGCTTTGTTCAGAAGACTGTGCTTTCTGTGCTCAATCCTCAAGATATAAAGCTAACATATCCATATATCCTTTAATTGATAAATATGAAATTCTCAAAAAAGCTATTGAAGCAAAGCAATACAAAGTAAAAAGGTTTTCAATTGTAATAAGTGGAAAAAAGCCATCAAATAGAGAGATTAAGGAGATTGCTAAATCAATTGAACTTCTTAGGAAAAACCAAATAAATCCTTGTGCTTCTCTTGGACTTCTTGATTATGATGAAGTTTGCTACTTAAAGGAACATGGACTTGAAAGACTTCACTGCAATATAGAAACCTCAGAGAATTTTTTTTCAAAAATATGCACAACCCATAAGTTTTCTGACAAAATTCATACCTTAGAGTCAGCAAAAAAAGCAGGACTCTCAATTTGTTCAGGAGGAGTATTTGGTATCGGAGAGTCATGGCTTGATAGAGTTAATATGGCTTATTTTTTAATGAATTTAGATGTTGATTCAGTGCCAATTAATTTTCTTACTCCTATAAAAAGTACTCCGTTAATGCATCAAAAACCTTTATCGCCATTGGAGGCTTTAAAAATTATAGCAGTATTTAGATTAATATTACCTATGAAAGATATAAGAGTCTGTGGAGGAAGACCTTTACTTGGTGATTTCAAATCATGGATTTTTCTTGCAGGTGCAAATGCATTAATGACTGGTAACTATCTTACAACTCAGGGTATAAACTATTTAGATGATTTGAAATTCATACAGAGCCATGGACTTGAGGTTGACTATGTGGTCTGTTAGAATGAGGGCATCAATAAATAAAGATGGTTTAGAAGAGCATATTTCAGGTGCTGAGGGTATATTCAATATAGATGAAATAGAGAGCTATATAAAAAAGTTTTATAAAAGAGCAATGGAACATCCAAAGGGAATACCAGATAAAATTGTAGTTACAATAGAAAAGTTAAAAGAACCTATTCAGACTGTAAGAGCACTCAGTGTAAAAACAATATTCTGTGAAGATCCAGAAGAAGCTTATCAATTTTTAAAAGAAAACATTATAAAACTTGGTATTTCAGAAGAAGCATTGAATACAGCCTGGAATACAATAAGATACAATAAAATGAGAGGTGCAACAGTTATTGATGCAAAAAGTGGAGTTCCTCTTGAACCAGATAAAGAAAGAGGAGTTAGAGTATCAAGGATTCAGATGGATAAGAGAAGAAAAAGTCAGGTTTTAAAAAAAATAAAAAATCTTACCTCTCAGCCACATAGAGTTATTGAAGCTTTATCAATTGCATCAAAAGTTGCCTCTCTAAATGAGGTTATTGCAGAGATCTGTGTTTCCGACAATCCTGACTACACAACAGGTTATTTGTCATCAAAGGATTTAGGCTATTTAAGAATAATGAATATCAAAAAAGAAGGCGAAAAAATAGGCGGAAGAGCTTTTTTTGTAAAAACACCTTTAAACATTGAGAAGTTAATATACTATCTTGAGAAAACTCCAGTTATTGTCCTATGAAATACGAAAAAATATTTTTAATTGGAAACCCCATAGCTGGTGGAGGAGCCTTAAAAAAAATAAAAAAAGCAGAAGATATAATAAGAAGTAAAGGAATTCCAGTAGAAGTTTTACTTACTCAAAAACAGGGTGATGCTGAAAGTTTTGCAAGACATATAAAGAGCAGTTTTGATAGTGAATCTATTCTTGTTATTGCTGCAGGTGGAGACGGAACCTACAATGAAGTTTTAAATGGACTTGCTTTTTCCCAGATTCCAATGGCAATTCTACCTATGGGTACAACTTCAGTCCTTGCAAAGGAGTTAAAAATTCCCAAAAATATACAAAAGGCAGTAGAGATAGCAATTTTAGGAAGCGTAAATAAAATTCATCTTGGTAGCATAGAAAATAATCAGAAGCAAAGATTTTTTATTCTTATGGCAGGAGTTGGTTTTGATGGAAAAGCTGTATTTGAAGTTAATCTTAGGGCTAAGAAATCTTTAAAAAAAATAGCCTACATAATAAGTGGAATCAAGGTTTTATTAAAATATAAACCTAATGAACTAATAATAAACTGCTCAGAACAAAAAAAAGCCTATAGTATCGTTGTATGTAAAGCTTCATGCTATGGAGGAAACTTTAAAATTGCACCAGATGCAAATTTGAGAGTTCCGTCCCTATATGCTTTTATGTCAAAGACAAAATCAAGATTGGGTATAACCTTACAGATACTGGGTATAATTCTTGGATTGCATCTTAAGATGAAAAACATAGATTACTTTGAGGTGGAAAGATTAAAAATCTCTGGAGATGCTCACATTCAAATAGATGGTGATTATTTTGGCAAGACTCCTGTAGAGATCAAAGTTATAGAAAATGCTCTCAAGCTTGTTTTTCCTTTTCAAACATTAGTATGATGCTTATTCTTCTGTTTCGTGGATCCTTTGGATCTTCCTTTATTAATGGTAATGTATCAGCATAACCAACAACCCTTGCAATTTTTTCTGGTGGGACTCCGTACTTTTCTATCTCTCTTCTTGCTGATGCCGCTCTTGCTGTTGAAAGTTCCCAGTTTGTAGTTTTTCCACCTCTAAAAGGTACTGCATCAGTATGTCCTTCAACCGCTATTCGTGCAGGTTCATCCTTTATATTCTCTGCCACAACTTTTAAGATTTCCCTTGCCTTTTCAGTAGGTTCAGCAGAAGAAAGAGGAAACATTGGCTGTCCTTCAAGATCAACAATCTGAATTCTTACTCCTCCTTCAACTGTGTCTATCATTATGTGGTCTTTAAGTTCTTTAAGCTTTTCTTCTATGGTTTTTTTAAATTGTTCCTCAAATTTTTTAACATAACTCTGTGAGGGTGACACTTCATGAATTGAAGTTTTAATCTCCTGATGAATGCCTGATGACTGTTGCATGAAAGACTGTCCAGATTCAAATATATTAAAATTTCTAAAGAAATTGGCAAGTGCAGCTTTTTTAACAGGATCAAGCATGGAGAGTAACCATAAAAGTAAAAAAAAAGCCATCATCGCAGTTGTAAAGTCAGCATATGCTACTTTCCAACTGCCACCATGGTGTTCTTCATGCCCTTTTTTAACTCTCTTTACTATAATTGTTGTTTTGGATTTATCTGCCACTCTTTAATGCCCTCACCTCTTCTTCTAATTCATGAAATGAAGGTCTCAAATGAGGAGGTATGCTTCTTCTTGCAAACTCAACAGCAATCTGTGGAGCAGAACCGCTTACAAAAGCAACAAGAGATGTTTTTATTGTCTGAAGATATTCTTTTTCATGATTTATACTTGCCTCAAGCCTTCTTGCCAGAGGACCGACAAAGCCATAACACATAAGAACTCCTAAAAATGTTCCAACAAGAGCAGCACCTACTGAGTGTCCGATGACTTCGGGAGGTTCATTCATTTTTCCCATTGTTAAAACTACTCCTAAAACTGCAGCAACAATTCCAAGACCTGGAAGACTATCGGCAATGTTAGCAAGATTTTTTACAGGAGCTCCCTCTGTTTCATGTAATGTTTCTATTTCACTATCAAGAATGCTTTCAAGTTCATAAGGTGAGACGGTAGTAGTCATAACAGTTCGTAGCGTATCTGTAAGAAGTGACATGGCATGGTGATTTTTCAAAAACTTTGGGTATTTTGAAAAAATAGAACTATTTTCAGGTTCTTCTACATCCTGTTCAATTGATATGAGTCCTTCCTTTCTGATTTTTGTAAATAGTTCACTTAAAAGTAAAAGTAAGTCCATATAGTCTCTCTTTGAATAACTCTTTCCACCAGTGAGTGAATTAATTGCGCCTTTTATTACTCCTTTAAGAACATGTGGAGGAGAGGCTATTACAAGTGCTCCAAAGGCTGCACCGAATATAATTACCATTTCAGCAGGCTGGAAAAGAACTGAGAGATTACCCTTTGCCGAAAGATAACCACCGACTACACTACCTAAAACAATAAATCCACCCACTAAAGCGAGCATTATATTTCCCTTTTCTGTCTAAGTAATTGTCTTTGACGATTAAAAACAAATCTTATAATGTAGTCTCTTATATCTTCCTCAATGTTAATAAACTTCACAGCTACCCTATAGTATTTATCTTTCTTCTCACATTTAACAACTTCTCCATAAAGAAATAGTGCAACCGGGGAGGGTAACTCAAGAACCACTTTTAGTTCAAGAATATCTCCAATGTTGAATAATGTTTCAGATAAAAAACTCATTCCTCCACCACTTATATTTACCTCAGTTGGTGGCAGGCATGAAAAACCTTCTTCTTTAAAAGTTAAGAGATTGATAAGATAGTCTAATTTTGAGTTGATAAGTTTTATCCACTCTGCCAAAGCTTTATCTACAGGTTCTTCTATAGGCTGACGTGAATTGAAGTAGATTTCTCCAGAGACTCTTGATTTTATTCTTGACTTTTCTTCATTAGAGATAAGTCTTACACAAAGAGGAATAACAGCATCTACTCTTGAAAATTCTCTCATCCTTATATATTTTTCCTCCATATCAAAAATTATAACTATTTTAATATTATAAGTTCAACTCTTCTATTTTTTGTTCTTCCTTCGGCAGTCTCATTAGAAGCTATTGGTCTGTACTCCCCATATCCAGCTATTAAAAATCTATCAGGTGATAGTCCCTGTTGTAATAAAAAATGTAGCACCGATGATGCTCTTGCTGAAGATAGTTCCCAGTTTGATTTGTATGTTGAAGATCTTATTGGAACATTGTCAGTATGACCCTCTATGGCTATTTTTCCAGGAATTTCCTTTAGTTTATCCGACAGTTTAATGAGAGTTTCTATAGATTCAGATTTAAGCTCAGCTGAACCTGAACTGAAAAGTAATGAATCAGGTAGTGTAATTGTTATACCTCTTGCATCAGATTTAATAGTTACACCTGAGATATTATTAAAGATTTTTCTTAAATCTTCAATAATTGCTTTATTTCGGTCATCTTCAAATAAGATTGGTTCATCAATTACCTTAAAGACTTTTCTTAAAGAAATTGTCATTTTTTCTGCTTTTGTAATATCCATTGTAGATAGTGCATAAAGAGCAACAAAAAAAGTAAATAGAAGTGTTAAAAAATCAGAGTAGGATATGAGCCAGCGATGTATATTTTCTTCATCATTATTGTTACTTCTTTTTCTTATTCTCATATTCTCTCCCTTTGACGATCCATCACAAAAGATTCAAGTTTTGTTCTCAAGTAATATGGATTCATACCTGCCTCTATGCCAAGAATACCTTCAATCATGAGTTCCATAAGAAGAATCTCATCTTCAAGTTTGTTAATAATTCTTTTTGAAATTGGAATAAATATGAGATTTGCCGATCCAACTCCGTAAATGGTTGCAACAAAGGCTGTTGCTATACCTATACCTATTTTTGATGGATCAGTAACATTTTTGAGAACATGGATTAATCCTAAAACTGCACCAATTATACCAATAGTAGGTGCATATCCACCTGCGGATTCAAAAACCTTTGCAGCCCTTCTCATAACTTCTTCATAGGCATATATTTCCTGATTTAATGTTTCTCTAATAATATTTGGAGAGATACCATCAATTACATGAGTAATGCCTCTTTTTAGAAAAGGGTCATTGATTCTGTCAAGCTCTTCCTGTAGAGATAATAGTCCTCTCTTTCTTGCAATTACCAACAAATCAATAATTGTATCTATGGTTTCGTAGTAATTGATTTTTCTGTTTAAAAATATAAACTTTAAGCTAAGGAATGCGGTTACAAGGTCTTTAATAGTGTAACTCAAGAAAACAGCACCAAATGTTCCACCAAATACAATTATTGCAGCTGCTAATTGAACAAGATGAGCTGTTGTGCCACCTTCGGCTATATTACCAGCAATAATAGATCCAATTCCTATAATAAGACCAAGTATTGCAACCAAATCCATTTCTTTATTATAATTTCAATGAATTTATTAATCAAGAATTAATATTATCCCTTATTTATCATTATGAAAATAGTTTAAAATAACTTGAGAAACATCTTAAGTGATAAAATATTAGTAGCTGGCTGGAACATTAATCTCATTATTAAATCCATATTAGTGCTCTAAAAAAATTTAACAGTCAATAAAATCTATCTATTGAGTGTATTTTGCTGCACAAACCTTGTTTCTGCCTTTATTCTTTGCTTCATATAGTGCCTTATCAGCCTTATTAATGATACTCTCAACAGTATCTTTTGCTGTGAAAACAGATACTCCGATACTTACTGTTCTGTGTCCAACCATGTTGAAGTTATGATCTTCAACAATTTTTCTTAAATTTTCAGCTAAGATGAGGGCTTTTCTTAGAGAGGTATTGGGACAAAAGATGATAAACTCTTCACCACCCCATCTTCCAAAGTAATCCGTTTTTCTTATCCTCTTTAAAACCAAATTTACAAATTCTATTAAAAACTTATCTCCCACTATATGACCAAAATCATCATTTACTCTCTTAAAATGGTCAATATCCATCATAATAACAGAAAATTTTGTATTATATCTCTTTGCCCTTTCCAATTCTTCTCTTAAAACTTCTTCAATTTTTATTCTATTAAATATTTGTGTAAGTCTATCGGTAATTGCTTGAACTCTTATCTCAGATAATGCCTTGTTTAAATCTTTTGTTTGTTCTTCAAGAAGTCTCTTTAATACTTTGTTTTGATCTTCAATTTCCTTAATTGGAAAAGCCTCTCCCTCTTCATGAACATTTGTTGGCAATGAAATATGCATATGCTCAATAAGCCAGTTATTTTCATATTTAATCCATACTAAGGTTAGTCTTAGATTATTTAATCTTAATTTATGATTATGCACAAATGCTTCAATGTCAAATTCAGACCACACAATAAAAACATTATCTGCCGGTTTATTAATATTAAGACTCTTTATTTCATACTCAATGGAAGAAGGTATATCTAATATGTCTTGTCTGTAAAGTTCTAATGTCTTTTCAAAATTCTTTGATTTTTCATGAATTCCAGTGCCAAAACAGGTTATAGAAGGACTTAAAAGCTTTTTTAAAGAATCAATGTTGCGTTTTTTAAGATAGATATCTAAGTATTCAAAAAATAAAGATTTTTCATATTCCAAATTATTTTCCATTTTGATTAACTCTCTACAGCTGGCAAGTATATGTAAACTTTAGTTCCTTCCCCAAGCTTAGACTCAACATCTATGGCTCCATCATGTTTTTTCACAATTGAGTAACACAAGGCAAGTCCAAGACCTCTTCCGACTCCCTTAGTTGTAAAGAAAATGTCAAAAACTTTATCTAACTCTTCCTGTGGAATACCAGGACCATTGTCTTGGAAAATTATCATTACATATTTACCTTCCTTTAATGAATAGGGATTTTTTCTATCCAATGATACATTGCAGGCTGAGATATTTATTTTTAATCCCTCTGGTTTAGCCTCATAGGAGTTTTGTATGAGATGGGCAATTACATGTCCCATCTGTTCTGGATCAATATTAACTAAATATAAATTCTCAGAGATATCAAAAGA
Organism: Thermodesulfovibrio sp.; assembly: GCA_025060625.1. Taxonomy (GTDB): domain Bacteria; phylum Nitrospirota; class Thermodesulfovibrionia; order Thermodesulfovibrionales; family Thermodesulfovibrionaceae; genus Thermodesulfovibrio. The sequence goes on along the minus strand of JANXBR010000016.1, from coordinate 3,927 downwards.
ATAATTAATATCTATACCATAGGCATAGTAAGCTGTAATGTCTCTTATCCAAGGTGAAAGAGGCATAATCTGTTTTATAAGGAATCCTCCCTCGGAAAAGGTAATAAGCTTATTTGAAAGTGTCTTTGCATCAAGTAAAACTTTTATAGCATTAAGAAGATGATTTTTAATATTTTCGTTTTCTGATGAATGAAGTGCTAATTCAATATTTCCCATTAAAGCTTGTAATAGATTGTTGAAATCATGGGCAATTCCAGCAGCAATCTCTCCTAAAGCTCTTAGTCTGTCAGCTTTAACAATTTCATCTCTCAATTTTATCTTATCAGTGATATCTATGGCATAATGTAAATATAAATCTTCATCAATATAAACCCACCAAGAATCCCATACCCTTCCATAAACTTCCACATGATCATTTATAGCAGTCTTTTTATCAAGGGCTTCGTCTCCACGGCAGTAATGGCACTTTGCATTCTCTGGAATTTCTCCTCCTTCAAAGAAAACTTTACGACATTCCTCTGCAAGAGTAACACCCTTATGAAGAGTATTCCAACAGTATTCACCAATCTTTGTATTAAGAAATTCACTGGCTCTTTTATTTTGATAGAGAATCTTTCTCTGTCTGTTTACTAACCAAACTGGAAAAGGTAAACTCTCAATAATTGACTGAAGCCTTTTTCTGCTGTGAATAATCTCCTCCTCCAAATTTTTACGCCAAGTTATATCTATATCCACACCTGCCATCATAATAGGCTTTCCATATTTGTCTCTATCAATAATACCTCCTATTCCGTTAAACCAGATCCAATGCCCTTGTTTATGTTTCATTCTAAAGTCACACTGGAAAAACTCTTTTAAGCCATTAATGTGTTTCTCAATCTCTTCCATTACCCTTGGCATATCATCTGGATGGACAAGTTTTTGAAAGACATCAAAATTAAGTGGTTCTAATTCATGAGGACTATACCCTAATTTTTCGGGGCAACTAAAACAAATCTTTATCTCATTTGTCTCTAAATTCCATTCCCATACTCCTGCATCGGTTGCCTTAATTATTTTTTCAAGCCTACCTTTTTCTAAAGCTAAATTTATTTCAGCTTCCTTTTGTCTTGTTATATCAATGAATAAAACAGTAAAATACATAGGTTCATCAGAGTAAGCATATATCTTATACCATCTATGGAGTTTTTCACTGTATTGTTCAAACTCTGCAGTACCACCATTTATGGCAATATTTCCATAAAACTCAATCCAGTTGAAAGAGTCTTTTTCAATTTCAGGGATTACAGATTTTACTGTGTTATTAATTATTTCTTCCCTTTTTAGATTTGTTAATTTTTCAAAAGCATGATTTACATCCAAGAATATGTAATCAACAGGTTTTCCTTCTTCATTAAGAACTATCCTGTGGTAGGCATAGCCAACAAAGGGATTGTTTATAAAATCAGATTTTCTTAAACTCATTAAAAAAATAATATATTAAATAAAAAATATAAATCAATGATAGATGCATCAAGGTAGTAAAATTGACATAGCAAGAAAAGGTCTTATCTATCATTGAGTTAAATCAATTATCAAAAAATATAAAACAAGGGAAGATACACCCATGCCAGAGAAAGATTTAACTAATTTACAAGCAACAGATTTATGTAGAGAATTCAGAGGGATTTTTAAATCCTTTGGTATGAATTACAACAACAGATAAAATTGATGAAGAAAGTGTTATTTGCATTGATAAATCATTTAAATGAAAAACATGGGGAGAACACCTATCCATAGATTTAAACAGAAATATTGAGATTAACTTTTCAATATTTTTTGCCTAATATCTTTTCTTCAATGCTCTCGGCACAATAGAATTTATTGAATAAATTTGTTTAATATATCCAAAACTAAATTATTTATAATGGAGGGAGTATGAATTACAAAATAAAAGAATCAGATATTGAAATACTTAGGAAAGCTGGGGTTTCAGAAAATGATATAAAACATTGCATAAAGGTGGCAGAGAAGGCTCTTGAGATTGCAGACAGGCTTAAAATAAATCTAAATAAGGAATTTATCGGCAGAGGTGCTTTATTTCATGATCTTGGAAAGGCAAAAACTCATGAGATTGAGCATGGAAAGATAGGTGCTGAATTGGGCAGAAAACTCGGATTACCTGAGGAGATTACATCAATAATGGAAAAACATATAAGAGGAGGGCTTACAGAACAAGAGGCAGCAGAGCTTGGGCTACCTGTAAAAGATTATTCTCTAAGGACAATTGAGGAAAAGATAGTCATTTATGCTGATAGACTTGTTGATATAATCATGGACGGTATTGTTGAGATTAGGGATGAAGCAGATGCAGAGGAGAGATTTGAGGACATACTAAGGAATTATCCGAAATATGGAAAAAATGATAAGACAATGCAACGTTATATTAGCTATCACAGAGAAATCCAGGGACTAATGAAAAAAGAATGAAATTTAGTCCCTTTATACTACTATGTAGTTCAGGGCTATTTGCCATATTCAGTTCTACCATATCAAAAAGTCCTGTACTTCCCCTTTTTGCAACCCATCTTGGTGCTGATCCCTCAGGTGTAGGATTTATTGCATCTGTGTCTGCTTTCACAGGAATAATTGTTAGTATACCAGCTGGTCTGCTTTCAGACAAATTCGGCAGGAGAAAAATGTTGCTTTTTTCGGTATTTGTATTTTCTACTGCTCCCTTTTTGTATCTATTTATAAATGAGTTATGGCAACTTGCCCTTGTAAGGTTTTATCATGGCTTTGCTACAGCAGTTTTTATTCCTGTTGCTATGGCTCTTGTGGCTGACCTCTTTCAGAGTGGAAGAGGAGAAAAAATGGGTTGGTTTTCTACCTCAACTCTCATAGGTAGGTTCATAGCACCAATTGTTGGTGGGACTATTATTGGTGCATTGGTTTTTGATCCAAACCTAAGCTATAAATTTGTTTACATTGTATGTGGTATAGCAGGCATAATTGCCTTTGTGTTTACAGTAAAAATACCTTCTGTGAGTGAAAAAAAGTCAGAGAAAGTTGACTGGAGGAGGACATTTGGCTCTTTTCGGGCAGTTCTTTCAAGCAGGCTTATCTTAATAACTGCAATGGTTGAGGCATCTATACTCTTTGCCTATGGCACTTTTGAGACCTTTGTTCCAGTTTATTCAATCAAAATGGGTTTAAGTGCATATGAAGTGGGAATTTTTCTTTCTTCCCAAGTACTCACATTAGCACTAACAAAACCTTTAATGGGTAGATTTTCAGATAAATATGGAAGAAAACCGCAGATAATTATGGGTGTTTTTATGGGTGCTCTTTGTATTGGAGGTTTTTCTTGTTTTGAGTCATTTCTACCGCTTCTTATACTAAGCATATCCTTCGGACTTAGTCTTTCTGTGGTAACATCTGCAACATCAGCATTTATTGCAGACTTAAGTAGAAAAGAGTCTTATGGTTCTGCTATGGGAATACTTGGCTCTGTCATGGATATTGGTCATACAATAGGACCTTTGATTTCAGGTATAGTAGCAAGCTTTTTTGGATTCAAGAAAGCCTTTATTACTGCCTCAGCTATATTAATAGTTATGGGTGCATTCTTTTTCTACACTTCATTAAATAAAAATAAAACCAGCTATTCAAAATGAAAGCTTTTTATAAAACAATATGTTATGAGTTTCTATTTAGCAATTTTGCTCAAATTCTCTAAATAGAGGTGTCATAGTCAAGACTAAATCTGACATTTAATTAAATAAGTAGAAAAAATACAGGAGGAAATGTTAGATGACAGTAGAGCAAAAAATAATCAAGAACAAATTAGGATTATTAAAATTAGCAAAAGAGCTTGGCAATATTTCTCAATCTTGCAAGATATTTGGATAAAGTAGAGTGAGTTTATAGATTCAAGGAACTTTATGA
>JANXBR010000169.1 GCA_025060625.1 Thermodesulfovibrio sp. | reverse complement strand
CTGACTGCCGCGAGGATGCTGGCGCCTAACCTGCTTCCTGCCCTTATCTTTGATGACCAGAAAGCCTGTCGCGAGACGCTTGCTACCCTGCAAAGCGACGAAGAGGTACAGCTTGCTGCAGTGTACAAGTCGAACCGTCAGCTCTTCGCCTCCTATCAGCGCGGAACTCATGCAGCGCCTTCCTCCCTCAACCGCGACCTTTCACGAGAAAGTGTGCGCATCGAAGGTAACTATATCGAGGCGTTTCTCCCGCTACGCCAGGGGGACGAGATATTCGGTGGTCTCCTCTTGCGTCATGACTTGCGCGGCTGGTGGACGCGCCTATATCAGTATTTGCACTCCTTAGGTATCTTGATTGTCGTGTCTTCTGGGCTTGCGTTTCTGCTATCGCGTCGGTTCCAGCGATGGATTACTGACCCGTTGCTGCAGCTGGTGCGCGTGATGCACTATGTTTCCCAAAGCAAGGACTACTCGGTGCATATTCCGTCTCGCTCTCGTGACGAAATCGGCGCGCTCGCGCAAGGTTTCAACACGATGATTGGGGAGATTAAGGCGCGCGAGGCGGCGTTGCAGGCACTGAATGCCGATCTGGAGCTGAGAGTGCAGGCGCGCACTGAGCAGCTCCAGCAGGAGATTGCCGAACGCAAAAAGACCGAGCAGGAGCTGATTCGGGCGCGCGAGGCAGCCCTAGAGGCATCGCGCCTCAAATCTCAGTTCCTCGCCAACATGAGCCACGAAATCCGCACTCCCATGAACGGCATCATCGGCATGACCGAATTGCTGCTGCGCACCGACCTGCAGCCCGAACAGCGGGAGTATGCGGAGATTATCAAGGGGAGTGCAGAAACCCTGCTCTCTATCATCAACGACATTCTGGACTTCTCCAAGATCGAAGCGGG
>JANXBR010000168.1 GCA_025060625.1 Thermodesulfovibrio sp. | reverse complement strand
TAAGTAAAATTTAAGGGTTTTTTCAATATGAGTTAGTTCAGCTTTGATAGCTTCTAAAATTTGGGCTTTCTCCATTTTAAAAATATATTATATAATAAAAGGCAATTTTTTAAAAATTTAAAAGATATAGAAAAAAGGAAATTTTTAGTAAATTTAAAAAAAAAATTGTAAAATAAAACAATTTTTATAAAATTTAGAAAAAAAGTTTTTATAATTGCTAAAAATTAGGTTTGACTTTAAAGGTCAAATTTTTATATCTTAATTATAAAATTATCAAAATTTATAGGAGGTAGATATGCAAACGACAAGAATTAAGGATTTACCCCCTCCTCATGGTGGGAAACTTGTAGAGAGAGTAGTTAGAGATCCTCAAATGGCTTGGAAATTAATGGAAAAATGTTCTGCGGTATATGACATTAAGCCAAATCTTTTTAAGGGTAATCCTATAAGAAATGTTTATAGAGAGATTATGTCGGTATGTTATGGATTTTTTAGTCCTGTGGAAGGTTCTATGACGAAAGCAGAACTTGAAAGTGTTCTTGAAAGAAGGAGACTTTTGAGTGGGTGGATTTTTCCCTATCCTATTCTTTTTGATGTTTCTAAAGAAGATTTTCAGAAGTTAGGAGTTGGTCCTGGGGATTGGCTTCTTTTAAGACTTAAGGGAGAACCTTTTGCTATTCTTGAAATTGAGGAGGTATATGAAATAGACCCTGCTGATATAGCAGTTAGAACTTTTGGAACTCCAGAGAAAAATCCAGAGGTAGTAAGATTTCCTTTTGATTTTAAACACCCAGGCTATACTATTTATCATTCCTTTAATCCGATAATACTGGCTGGAAAATATACTATAATTAATGAACCTAAGTTAAGACCGCCCTTTGACAGATTTTGGTATCCACCTAAGAAAGC
>JANXBR010000167.1 GCA_025060625.1 Thermodesulfovibrio sp. | reverse complement strand
GAGATATGGTAATCCTATGGAATCTTTACTTCATGCAACTATTAGACAGAATATGGGTATATCTTGGCATATGTTTGGGAGAGATCATGCTGCTTTAGGTGAATATTATGACATGTATGCAGCTCAAATTTTATGGACTCAAGGTCTTCCAAGTTTTGGATTAGATGGACCTCCCCATGAACTTCCTGGTGGTTTTTATATAAGACCTCAGAATATTGCTGAATTTTGGTATTGTCCAAAATGTAAAGAGTTTGCCTATTCAGAAAATTGTAATCACAAGGGAATATATTCCAGATATTCTGGTAGTTTTATTAGAGGACTTATTGGGGAAGGAGTATTTCCACCTCCAGAAATATTTAGACCAGAAGTTTATAAAGTGGTAGTTAAATGGTGGAAAGAATTTGGATATCCATTTAATAATGAAAAATATTTAAGGGATAGAGAAGAAAGATTAGAAGTAGATCTTCCTCATATGGAAATTCCTGAACATTTAAAGAAAAAAATAGTTTAAGGAGGAGAAAATGGCTACCTATTTTGCTGTAATTTTAGATGAAAAAAGGTTAGCAAAACTTAAAGGAACTGGTCTTGAAGAAAAGGTCACTTCTATGTTTGGTGGTGCTGTAAAATCTTTGGTTATAGAATTATCGGATGAACTTGGAAAGAAGGTGATAGAACCTTTTCCCAAGGCAAGGTTTGATGCCAGATTTTTTATTGAGGAAACACCTTTAGCTTTTAGAAGGGCAGTATTTGATAAAATAGTTGAAATGAAATCTTTGGGGCCTGAAGTTATTGAAAGGGTTTTAGCTGAGGATCTTGAAAGAATTAAGGAGGAGGCGGCTAAGGAAGATATGGAATTACCTGTTCCTGATGTGGATATAAGTGATGTATTAGAATTACAAAAGAATCCAGTTCAAAAACCAGTTTAATAAAAAAACAAGGAGGTGGGGTTATGCCCAGTTATGTAAATCCTGAAAAGTGTGAT
>JANXBR010000166.1 GCA_025060625.1 Thermodesulfovibrio sp. | reverse complement strand
AGAAAAATGTTAGTTACTGCTGCTGCAAATATTAAAATTCCTGAAAAGATATAAAAATTTCTCTTCATGGTATCTGACATGTCTTCTTTTGCTTCTAAAAATTTTGCTTTCTGTGTGTCGGCAAGATTAAAAATTAATTCCCTTGATTTTCTGAATCCAGCTGTAAGTTCCTGAGATTTCTTAATAGCTTCTTCCCTTTTTCCCTGTTCTGTAAGTTTAATTATTTCCAATATTAAAACTTGGTTGTCCTGCCATAGTTTAAGAAGTTTTTTTAGCTCATCCTGTGCACTCGCTGGTGCTATTTTAAGAGTATCATTTATTGTTTGCATTAACTCCTTGTAGTATTTATCAGCGTTTTTCTTTGACTGTTCATCATTGGATGCCAAAACATTTCTAACTGAAGCTAATGTCTGTGAGCCGTGACCATAAATATCTTTATATGCAACAAGAAGCTGAATATCCATATCTACCAGTTCTCTTATTCTATCTTGGGAAGTTTTTTCAGTAAAATAAAAAATAAATAACAGCAATATAAACGACAAAAGAGTTACTACATTCACAATTTTTATAAGCTTTGATATTTTCATTTATAACGCCTCCTTGTTTTATTGTTTGACAGTTTTGAGTTTAATCAAATGACAATCAAGGTGATGGACAATCAAAATTGTTATAGTCGCTAAATTTGTTATGTATACTGTTCATGGTGAATATAATACCAGTTTTTGCCCAGAAATTTTACCTAAAAAATTTTAATATTTTTTATAATTTTTTTTTATATTGCGACAAGCTTAACTTATTCTTGAAGAAAATACAATAAAAAATTTTAAAATACAATATTGATTGCCGAAGTGGCGGAACTGGCAGACGCACCAGATTCAGGATCTGGTGGCGGCAACGCCGTGCGGGTTCAAATCCCGCCTTCGGCATTAAATTTATTATGTAGTTAATACTCTTTAAAATATCTTTAACCCCAACTTCTTGAGTTAAATATCTGAGGAAAAAATGTGTATCAATAAATCGGGCTTCCTTGGAGACTTCTTCAGCAATCTTTTCTTCTACAATACTTCTTATCTCACTGAAGTTTTCTGGCTTATTTTTTGGTTTAATCTTTCCAAAATTCTCCTCTATTTTTGATTTAATAGGCCTGAGCTTTACTTCGTTATTTTCTATGATAAAACTAACCATATCTCCTTT
>JANXBR010000165.1 GCA_025060625.1 Thermodesulfovibrio sp. | reverse complement strand
AAAGAGAAAAAGTTTCAAGAGCAAGATAAACCAAAACTAAATCATTGGCAAAAATCATTATATTCATGCCAAATATAGCTACTGTCAAGAGAAAAACATACTCTTCTAAATTTTTGAAACCTTTTTTAAACTCATCATAGGAAAGAGCAAGAATAAATAGTCCTGCCAAATAAATTAACAGTCTCAGAATCTGGGTATAAATATTAATCTTTATAAGTTCTGTTGAAAATTCTTCATAGGTAAAACTAAGTAAAGCAACTATTAAGGAAACGGTAATGCTAATAAATCCAAGTGCCCATGTATGTAAGGAAACTCTTTTTATAAAACCATAGCAGAAAGATAGAATACCTAAGGTAAGCAAAACTATCTCGGGTAATAAAAGAAAATATTGACTCATCCTCTGCCTCCGAAAAGAATTATTTCCTTAACTCCAGAAAGAATAAAATCTGGAGCTAAACCAAAATAAATGGATATCAGGAAAAATAAAGCAAGTAAAATGCTTTCCCATGAAATTGCATCTTTTACATAAAATGAGAGTTCTCCAGCTGGTTTTCTTAGAAAAACTCTATAAAAAAACCATGAAAGATAGATAACTCCAATGGAAACACCTAAGAGGCTGAAAAATCCAAGCAAAATATTTTCCCTGAATATTCCACTAAGAAGCAACAGCTCTCCATTGAAATAGTTAAGCCCGGGAAAACCACCCATTGCCATTATTAAGGCAAAGGTGAAAAAAGTGAGTGCAGGAATTTTCTTAGAGAGAGCACCAAATTTTTCAGAGTTAAAACTACCTGTGTGTCTATATAGTAGTTCAGCAATGTAAAATAATCCAGCAGATAAAATCCCATGATTTATACTTTGTAGCAGTGCACCTTGATATCCCTGTATATTACCGGTGAATACTCCCGCTGTGATTATACCTACATGACTTAAGCTCATATAGGCAAACATAACTTTTATATCTTTTACACTTAAAGCAAGGAAGGCAGAATAAACAAAAGATATTAAACATAGTCCTATAATCCATTGGCTAATAATGGGAATAATATCTCCAAAATAGGGTATTATTCTAAGAATTCCATATATTCCCATCTTCCCAAGCACTGCAGACATAAAGATAGTGACTGGCATAGGAGATTCATAGTAAGCTTCCCTTAGCCAGCCATGAAGAGGAATAATGGGAATTTTTACAAAGAAAGCCAATATAAAACCAAACAGAACTAAAAGCTTAC
>JANXBR010000164.1 GCA_025060625.1 Thermodesulfovibrio sp. | reverse complement strand
TGTTGGTTACCCATCTTATCCAGGCACTTGGGACAAAGGGGTTTTCCTCTCCCTAAAATTAAGGAGGTGATACTATGAAAAATTTTGATTATTTTATAGGTATTGATGTAAGTAAAGATAGTTTTGTTGTTTCTATTAAATGTAAAGAATTCATTAAAACTAATCTCTCCTTCTCTATGGATAAATATGGCTTTGAAAACTTTATCTATCAAACCTCTCATCTTAAAAACTCTTCTATCTGTGCCTGTGAACCTACCAGTATATATCATTCTAATCTCGTTAATTTCCTTAAAGAAAAAGGTTATAATATATCTATGGTTAATCCTTACAAAGTTAAACAATTCTTTAAATTTGTCTCTAATAAGCCAACTAAAACTGATAAGATTGATTCTAAAATACTTGCTCAATTTATTCACTCCAATTTTACTTCTATTGATAATACCTCTGATAATAAAGAAAAGGAACAGTTTAAATATCTTGTGAGAGAAAAAGAATTTATATCCGTTCAAATAGCTAAAATTAAATCTGAAATTAAAAGATTGCTTTACCTTGTTTTCCCTGAAATAGTCAGAATGGGCAATTTTTTTTCCTCTGGCATCATCTCTATTCTTAAAATCTTCCCCTCTGCAAATTCTATAAGAAATGTATCTGAAGAGAAATTTGTATCCTCTGTTGAAAAATATCTTCCTAAAACAGGAAAAAAACCTGACATTAAGTTTATTTACAAACTTGCTTGTGATTCCATCGCATACCCTTATCCACATTTTGAAAATATTCTTAAAATGAAAATACAATACCTTCAATTTCTGGAAAATCAAAAATATTATATAAATAAACTTATTGATGAGATGGCTGAAAAAATATATAAAAGAGAAATTGAAATACTTACATCTATACCCGGGATTGCTAAAAACTCTGCTATTTACTTTATGAGTGAAATTATGGATATTAAAAGATTTAAAAATGAGAAAAAACTTATTGGATATTGTGGAATTGACCCTGTTATTAAACAATCTGGTAAATATAAAGGAAGTATGAAAATGTCTAAAAGAGGTAATGCTCATGTAAGAAGAATATCCTTTATTATGGCTGAATGCGTGAGAAAACATTGCCCTGCATTTGGAAATTACTATATCAAAAAAATTAACGAAGGGAAATCTTATAGAGAGGCAATTGTCGCTACTTCTAATAAGTTGCTCAGAAAAATTTATACTTTGCTCTCTGAAAATCGGTTGTTTATTTAGTTTTTTCATTTTTTAATTTATATAGTTGACTCCTTTTCAGTTATTATATAAACTCATTGCCTTTTCTAAGTTACTTTTTAATATTTCTTTTATAGCACTTACTGTTTTTTCAATTACTTTTTCTACAATTTCTTT
>JANXBR010000163.1 GCA_025060625.1 Thermodesulfovibrio sp. | reverse complement strand
TGGTCAATTGCTGCAAAAAGATAAGGTGGCAAGGTTTTAATCCTTTCAGAATACTGAATCTGCATTCCCATCCTCCTTTCGGTATTTGTCTATTTAGTTTACAAAAAAACTATCAATATTTCAAAAATTTAAATTAGTTTTTAAGAATAAATCTTACAGGGAGGATTGCACGAGAAGCTACAGGTTTACCATTTTTTATTGCAGGTGCAAACTTTGATTTTTTTACTGCCTCTATAGCTGCTTCAGTAAAACCATAAGATGCTCCTTCTAAGACTTCAATATTTACAAGTTCTCCTTTCTCATCAATGGTTAGCCTTAATACAACTTTACCCTCCTTACCAAGTCTTCTTGCCACCTGAGGATATACAGGAACTTCCCTATGAATAAATCTTGGACCAGAAGCAGTACCAAACTCTGCATCAATAATTTTATCTTTTTCTGATTTTGAGCCTGAGATACCCTCATCTAAGGTTGATTTTTGTGAGGCTTCAAAATAGGATGTAGAAGAACTCATTACAGGTTCAGGATTTTGATTTTCAACTACTACAGGTGCATCAGTTTTAATAGAAGAAGGACTTTGTTTTTTTACCGAGTTAGTTGAAGTTTTAAATGATTTCTTGTATGAGTGATCTGAATCCCTCAGTATGAAAACTTCAATTTCTTGATCGCTTTGATTTAATTTGGCAAAACCCGAGATTGTTAAGAAAATTAAAAAATGAAAAAAAATAGAAAGCAAAAGAAAATTTTGAATTTTATTTCTATAGAATTCTTTCATTTTTTATTAACAAAAAAGCCATGAAAGCTCTTTAAGCCTTCATGGCTTTAAGTCATCCTTCAGGATGAATCTGAAGAATTTTAAAATATTTGCCAAGTAGTGGTCAACTTTTTAAGTTTACTCAAAGTCTAAGTTAATTTCTTTGGGTTTTTCTTGCAGCTTTTCATTATTAGAAAAAACAACTTTTATTTTGGTATAATAGCTCAATTATGTTTATTGGAACACCTTTAATTTCAGAAGAACAGATTCAGAGAAAGGTTAGAGAGCTTGCATATAATATATCTTCAGACTATGCTAACAAAGATTTATTGGTAATAGGTATTCTTAAAGGTTCATTCATGTTTTTTTCAGATCTAATAAGGCATATTAAAAATCCGTTAAAGATTGATTTCATTATTGCATCAAGCTATATTAAGGATTCATCCTCTGGTGAAGTAAAGATTCACTATTTTCCAAGAGAAGAAATTCAAGGCAAAGATGTTCTTCTTGTGGAAGATATCATTGATACTGGAATTTCTCTAAATACTATAAGAGAAAAAATTCTCTCTATGAATCCAGCCTCTCTTAAGATATGCGTGCTTCTTGACAAAGCTGAAAGAAGAATTA
>JANXBR010000162.1 GCA_025060625.1 Thermodesulfovibrio sp. | reverse complement strand
TTAGTTACACCAGCTCCAACCTCTACCACTTCTCCCACAATCTGATGTCCTGGAATAATCGGAAAAAATGATGGCATTGCTCTACCTTCTATTTCGTCTAACTCTGTATGACATACTCCACAAGCATGAACCTTCATTAATATTTCTTTATGATCTGGTAATGGAGTTTTCATATTAATTGGAATCAATGGTTCATCTATCTTGGCAATGCACCATGCTTTCATAAGGATATTATATAACATACTTTCATTTATCGTGTTGATATTTTTGACTCAGGTAGGCAAAAAATGCCTGTTTTCTGACATTTAATATTTATAAAAACAAGATTTAGAGCAATTTTTACTATGGCATAAATTTTGTTTGATCTCATTGCAAAATAAAATAGGGAGGAAAATTTATGAATCCTAAAGCATTGATTATCAGCTTAACAAAAGATATTAATAGATTTCTTGTCTCCAATATTGGTGTTTTAATGGTAATTTTATCCTTTATCTTTTTAACAGGAGGTTATGATAAGAAGGAGTTCATTTTGGCAGTATGTCTTTCAGGATTAATTTCATTAACATTTAACTTATTGAGTGCAAAAATAATGAAAAGAAAAATGGAAAGAATCATATATAATTCCTTTGAGAGAGTTGAAACTCAGTTGTATTTTGATGAATTGACTTCAGTTTATAACAGAAAATCTGGAATAAATAGATTAATTGAAGAAATGGCAAGAGCAAAAAGAAATAAACAGCCTCTGTCTATAGCTATGCTTGATATAGATAATTTTAAAACAATCAATGATACCTATGGACATCTGGTAGGAGATAAAGTTCTGAATCATATTGCTTTACTGATTAAAAATTTTTTAAGAGCGAGTGATATAGTCTCAAGATACGGAGGAGAAGAGTTTTTAATAATACTTCCCGAGACAGATGAGATAAAAGCGTTTATGGCTCTTGAGAGAGTTAGAGAAAATATAGCAAAAAGACCACTTAAAGTAGGTAATGATAAACTCTATTTAACTGTTAGTATTGGCATGGCTGAGGTATATTTTAATGATACCTTGACAGACTTTATACACAGAGCAGACATGGCTCTTCTTCAAGCAAAAAGAACTGGAAAAAATAGAATTGAAATAGCTCCAAAGTATATAAATGCCATAGATTAAGCAGTCATGAATATCTCTGCTTTGTCTTGCCAGAAATCTTCTAATGATGATCTTATTTGAGGATAGTTTTTTAGGTTTCTGTCTTGTTCTAAAATTTTTTCCGCCTCATTCCTTGCAATCTCAAGAAGTGCCCTGTCTTTTATCAAATCTGCAACTTTAAGATCCGGCATTCCTGATTGTTTAACTCCAAAGAGTTCTCCTGGACCTCTTATTTTCATATCTTCTTCAGCTATTTTGAATCCATCAGAATAATTTACAATTGCCCTAAGTCTTAACTTAGCCTCTTCTGTTAGTTTATATGGTAGTA
>JANXBR010000161.1 GCA_025060625.1 Thermodesulfovibrio sp. | reverse complement strand
ACAAAATAAAAGAGGTTTTAAAAGATGCTTTACCAGAGGTTAAACTTTATCAATATGAGTTAATATGGCGGAATATTTTGACAGCTCAATCACGAAGATTTCAAATGGAAAGGGCAAGAGAGATGAGAGAATGGGGTAGAGAAGGGATGTTTTTGAGGTATCTTGATGAATTTAATCAAAGGCTTTCAAGTATGGTGAATTTAAAAGATATGTTGATTAGTTCAATAATAACGGAATATGCTTCATCAGATGAGGGAAGAAAGAAGCTTTTTGAAGCATTTTATGGTAAAAAATTGGATGAAGTAAAATTCCAGGAATGGGAAAATTTTATGAATTTTTTGATACCTATTTTAAATTATTCACCTACTTCTTTAATAAAACATTTACCAGAAGATAAGCGGACAGAAGTAGAGAAATTAATGAAAGAAAAAGAAGAGATGATAAGAAGGGGTTTAGAGGTGCATAAAATGAAATGGAAGTTTTTAGAAGAAATTTTAAAAAGAGAAGGTATAGATATAGGTAAAGATATGGAAAAAATTTTACCGACAGAGGAAATTAAGGGATTACAATTAGAGGGAGAAGGGAAAAAAGAAGATACATTAAAATTTAAGAATGGAAGCATAGGTATTTTACAAAAACAAAATGGCTGATATAAAGTTTGATTTTACTGAAGAGGAAATAAAGTCTTTACAGAGCAAACTTTCAGAAGGTTATAAAAACATAATTTTAAAGGATAAGGAAGGTAATATTGTTTATACTGGTTCATTAGAGAGTTTATTAAATCAGTTAAGAGAGCAGGAGATAAAATTTCCGTTTATATCCTTGGAAAGCATTCCTTCACCACCCGATAAAACTTTTTTTCCTATATCTAAAATAGTAAAAATAGAGGAAGCAGAAAAAGCCTATAGAGATTTTCAGACAGAAGAAAGGTTAAGAAAAATAAATTTTAAACAGATTGCTTTAAGAATGTTTTCAACAGAGAAAGCGAAAGGAATAGATTTTCCTTTTGATATAAAAGATTATAATAATGCGATTACTCAAATTATTCAAAAATATCCTAATATAAAATATGAAGATTTTCCAGAGAGTATAAGAAATAATTGGCAGGTTTTTACTTCATTAGTTTATGAGGCTTCTAAATTATCAAACTTACCTACTCTTCAAGCTTTTGATGTGATAGCAAGAAAAGAATATTACAGAAATTTACCTGATGTTCTTAAAACTTTTAAGAATTTAGCAGTTGGTTTAATTTATCCTGTGGTATCAAAGGTTTATTTAGGAATGCGTATAATAGAGCCAAAAGTATTTAAAGAAGTTGGAAGAGAATTAGAGCAAGAATATTTAACAGCATATATGGAACAGCCAATACCTACGACTATGGGAACGATATTAGGTTCTTTGGGAGAGGTTGTATTATTGAATAAAATAATTACTCCTATTGTAAGACCAATTTCAAAAGCGATATTATCTCAATTTTCAAATACTTTTGGGATAAAGATTACGCCTATGATGGATGCTTTTGTAAGAGGAAGTATAATAACTGGGTTGAATGAGATAGC
>JANXBR010000160.1 GCA_025060625.1 Thermodesulfovibrio sp. | reverse complement strand
GCTCAAGGTATTGTAGCCCTTGAAGCAGCTGCGTTGGGAAAGCCTCTTATAGTTAGCGATATTCCTGAATTAAGATATGTCACAGAAAATGGCTTTGGTATAAGTTTTCGTTCTGAAGATTCTAAATACCTAAGGCAGGCAATAGAATATCTGTTAAAAAATGAAAATCTTATTGAAGAAATGGGACAACGTGGTAGGAAGTATGCAGCACAGTTTACATGGGATAAAATTGCAGAAGAATATGAAAAATATTTATATGAAGTCTTAGAAGATTAATTCAGTAAATTCTGTTATAATTCAATATGTTCAAAGACATCTCCTCTGTTACCCTTGCCTTCGTATATGTAAATGTTCTTGGCTATGTATTTCACTCTGTTGTAAGCCGAAGTTTAGGACCTGCAGGATACGGAGAGTTCATGGTATTGTATTCCTTTATGCTTACTGTAGGTAATATTACAGCACTTTTAGGTACAGTAACTATTAAAACAATAATAGAAAATTTTGATAGAAGATATGAGTTTTTAAGATCTTTAAGGTTGATGGGGTTGATTTTAGGTTTTATATTTGCCTCCTTTGTCTCTGCCTTATCTCCCTTTCTTCAAAATTTTCTCCATGTAACTCATTATTACT
This sequence comes from Thermodesulfovibrio sp., assembly GCA_025060625.1. Lineage (GTDB taxonomy): Bacteria > Nitrospirota > Thermodesulfovibrionia > Thermodesulfovibrionales > Thermodesulfovibrionaceae > Thermodesulfovibrio. Next base: position 1,013 of record JANXBR010000160.1, on the reverse strand, counting down.
ATTTTTTTATAATTGCTTTTGTTTGGTTTGGTATGTTTATGATAGCTGTTGAGAGAAGTTTCCTTCAGTCTATAGGTAAGTTTCCTTTATTTGCACTATGTAATGCCTTAGAACTAACCATTAGACTTATTGTTGCACTGATTTTATTATCTTTAAGCTTTAAAGTGGGAGGAGTGATTTTTTCATCTGCTGTTGGAATTTTTCTTATATTACTCTTTCTTTTATGGAGGAATGGAGGTTTAAGAGGGAATAAAGCTAAATTAAGCATTAAAAAAGCGTTGAAAATTGCACTTTATGTATCTCCTTCAGGTTTTTTTGTATATGCCGATGATATCTTCATAAGACGTATTTTTGATGAATATACAGCAGGACTCTTTGCTTCTGTCTCAATTGCTGGCAAGATTCTTGTATGGCTTACTTTGACACTTTTAGGAGTTTATTTCCCGAAGTTTGTTCAATCTAAAGAATCATCTTCTTTGAAAAAGTTTATCCTTCAGATGTTTGGACTGGTTTTAATTGCTGAAATTGCAGGGCAACTTGCCATTTTGTTAGTAGGTAAACCATTATTTTTGTTGCTTTTTGGTGTGAAGTTTGAGCCTGCCTTTGAGTTTCTCTCTTATTATCTGATTGCTGTTTTGCCATTACTTTTTGGTATGATTTTTATAAGCATAGCAACAGCTATGGAAAGAGGAATTTTTTTGATATATCTTCATCTTTTATGTTTTTACTTAGGTTTTCTTGTTTTTAGATTCTCTGGTGTGATGGATTATTTAAGTTACATTTTTGTTCTAAATGGGATATTCGTGTTGATATATGCGTGGTTTTTTAGAAAAGAAATATTATTTAATAACAGGCGAGGTATAGATGGAATACAAAGTTAAGGTAAAACCATTTGGAATAGCCCGTCCGCCAGGATATCATATTCTTTTTACTTTCAAACCATTGCAGGTAAGTTTTATCCAATAAATGCTGCAGTAGTGATGTTTATTACTTTTTTAGGAATTAAAAATCTA
>JANXBR010000015.1 GCA_025060625.1 Thermodesulfovibrio sp. | reverse complement strand
AATCAGGATAAAAAATCAAGAGAACAATTTGAGATAAGAGTTCATAAAAGATTGATAGATATATACGATCCAACCCCTGAAACAGTAGAAGCTCTTATGAAGTTAGAGCTTGCTGCAGGGGTAGATGTGGAGATAAAGCTATGAAGGGAATCATAGGTAGAAAAATAGGAATGACACAAATATTTGATGAAGAAGGAAGAGTTATTCCTGTAACAGTAATAGAGGCAGGTCCATGTTGGGTTGTACAGGTAAAAAGTAAACAAAAGGATGGATATGAAGCAGTCCAGCTTGGATTTCAAGAAATAAAGAAAGAAAAAAATATTCCTAAACCTTTACTTGGAATTTTCAAAAAGGCTGGAGTTCCTCCTTGTAGAGTTTTAAGGGAGTTTAAAATGACTGGATACAAAGTGGGTGATAAAGTTACTGTAGAGATATTTGCAAAAGGTGATATAGTTAATGTTACAGGTATCTCAAAAGGAAAAGGATTTCAAGGTGTTATGAAAAGACATAACTTCGCAGGTGGACCAGACAGTCATGGTTCAATGTTTAATAGAGCACCAGGTTCTATAGGCTCAAGTTCTTTTCCTTCAAGGGTATGGAAAGGTAAAAGAATGGCTGGTCATATGGGTAATGAGAGGGTTACAGTTAGAAATTTAAAGATTGTTGATGTAATTCCGGAACAGAATATTCTTCTTGTAAAAGGTGCTGTTCCGGGTGGTGAAAACGGAATTTTACAAATATGGAAGGTAGAGGCATGATAGAGATTGAGATAAGAGATATTAATAACAACATAGTTGGTAAAAAACAAGTTCCAGATATTGTTTTTAATAATCCTGCTTCTGAGAGTGTGGTTCATACAGCTGTAGTTGCTTATATGGCAAATCAAAGGCAGGGAACTCACTCTACAAAAACAAGAGGTGAAGTTTCTGGTGGAGGAAGAAAACCTTGGAGACAGAAACATACAGGAAGAGCAAGGCATGGAAGCATAAGGTCTCCTTTGTGGAGAAAGGGTGGAATTGTATTTGGTCCTAAACCAAGGGACTACTATATTCAACTTCCTAAACAGATGAAGGATACTGCTTTGTTTAAAGCTCTTACAATGAAGTATAGAGACAATGAAATAATTTTACTTAACGAACTTTCTTTAAATAGAATAAAGACAAAGGATATGGTAGAAATTTTGAAAAAATTACAGCTTGATGGAGAATCTGTACTTATCACTCTTTCAGAAAAAGATGAAAAAGTTCTTCTTTCAGCAAGAAATATTCCAAGGGTTGGTGTTGTAAGAGCAGAGGATTTAAATGCTTATCATGTGGCTGTTTTTGATAAGGTTGTATTTACTGTGGCAGCACTTGATAGGTTACTTCAGATTAAGGGGGTTGCTTGATGGATATATACAGCATAATAAAAAAGCCCATTTTTACAGAAAAGAGTTTGAATCTTAAGGAAACTCAAAATAAGATTGTTGTGGAAGTTCATCCTGATGCAAATAAAGTTCAGATTAAAAAGGCTTTTGAGGAAATATTTAAAGTAAAAGTGGACAAGGTAGCCATTATTAATGTTAAGCCAAGGATAAAGAGAGTAGGACTCTACTATACAAAGACAAAAAGAAAGAAAAAAGCAATAATTACCCTTAAAGCAGGGGAAAAATTAGATTTGATAGAGGGTGTATAGATGGGTATAAGAAGGTGTAAACCAACATCAGCAGGTAGAAGATTTGTAACTTACCCTGATTTTAGTGAGATAACTAAGGATGAGCCCTATAAGCCATTGACTATATGCATCAAAAAAAGAAAGGGAAGAAATAATCAGGGAAGGATAACCTCTTGGTTAAAGGGAGGAGGAAATAGAAAGCTTTATAGAATTATAGACTTTAAAAGGAATAAGTATGGTATTTCAGCAAAGGTAGAAAGCATAGAGTATGATCCCAACAGATCAGCGAGAATAGCTCTTTTGAAGTATATTGATGGAGAATACAGATACATTCTTGCACCAGATGGTTTAAATGTGGGAGATACAGTCATTAGTGGCTCTGGTGTAGACATAAAAGTTGGAAATGCGTTGCCTCTCAAGGAAATACCGCTTGGAACAATGATACATAATATAGAGCTTTTTCCAAAGGGAGGAGGCAAACTTGTAAGAAGTGCTGGAACCGCAGCCCAGCTCATGGCAAAAGAGGGTAAGTATGCGCATGTAAAACTTCCTTCAGGAGAGGTGAGGTTGATAAATGTTGAATGCTTTGCCACTATTGGACAGGTAAGTAACCTTGAGCATGAGAATGTCCTAATAGGGAAAGCTGGAAGAACAAGGCATATGGGAAGAAGACCTTCGGTTAGAGGTGTAGCAATGAACCCCATTGATCATCCTCTTGGAGGTGGAGAAGGTAAATCATCTGGAGGAAGACCAGCATGCACACCTTGGGGTAAACCTGAAGGAGTTAAGACAAGAAAAAATAAGAGAACTGACAAATTTATAATAAAGAGGCGGAAGTAAAGGGGGTAAAAGGTGCCAAGATCGCTTAAAAAAGGTCCTTTTGTAGATGCTAAGCTCATGGAAAAGGTAAAAAAAGCACTGGAAACAGGAGATAAAAAACCCATAAAGACTTGGTCAAGAAGGTCTACAATAGTTCCAGAGTTTATTGGGCTTACATTTGCTGTTCACAATGGAAGAAAGTTTATTCCTGTATATGTAACTGAAAACATGATAGGACATAAGCTCGGAGAATTTGCACCTACAAGAACCTTTAAGGGTCATGCAGGCTCCGAAGAAAAGAAAAAGGCTAAGGGGAAATAGAAAATGGAAGCAAGGGCAATATTAAGATATGCTCGTATAACTCCAACTAAAGCAAGAAGGGTAATGAATCTAATTCGTGGGAAAAAGGCTGGTGATGCGCTGTTAATATTGAAATATATGCCTCACAGAGGTGCTCGTATAATTGAAAAAGTTTTAAGATCAGCTTTAGCCAATGCTGAACAAAAAAATCCGAGATTGGATATTGATAATTTGAAAATAGTCAAAGCTTATGTTGACCAGGGTCCAATGATGAAAAGAATTGAACATAGAGCTATGGGAAGAGCTAACATAATTAAAAAGAAAACTTCTCATATAACAATATATGTTGGAATTGAAGAAAACTAAAGCGGGGGTGTTGAGTTGGGTCAAAAAACTAATCCCTTAGGTAACAGATTGGGAATTATTAGAACATGGGATAGCAGGTGGTTTGCTAAAAAAGGCTATTCCGATCAGCTAATAGAGGACCTTAAGCTTAGAAATATGTTAAAAGAAAAACTTTATCATGCAGGAATATCAAGAGTTGAAATAGAGAGGGTTGGAGAAAAAATTAGAGTTTTAATATTTGCAGCAAGACCAGGAATAATTATTGGTAAAAAGGGTTCAGAAGTTGAGAGATTGAAAAAAGAAGTAGAAGAAAAAACAGGTAAACAAGCAAATATTGAAATAAAAGAAGTAAGAAGACCTGAACTTGATGCCCAATTAGTGGCTGAAAATGTAGCACTTCAAATAGAAAAAAGGGTTGCCTATCGTAGAGCAATGAAAAGAGCAGTGGCGTCTTCAATAAGGTTTGGTGCTAAAGGTATTAAAGTATCCTGTGCTGGAAGATTAGCAGGAGCGGAAATAGCAAGAACTGAATGGTACAGAGAAGGAAGAGTTCCTTTAAGCACATTTAGGGCAGATATTGATTATGGCTTTGCAGAGGCAAAGACTACTTATGGAATAATTGGTGTTAAAGTTTGGATATTTAAAGGCGAAGTTCAGCCAGGTCAATATATAAATTATAACTACTAATGTTGGAGAGGAATAGAAAATGTTAGCTCCTAAAAAAGTTAAATTTCGTAAAATGCAAAAAGGTAGAATGCATGGTGTTGCCTACAGAGGTAGCAAGGTGTCCTTTGGCGAATATGGACTCAAAGTGCTTGAGCCTGCATGGATTACTGCGAGACAGATAGAGGCAGCAAGAGTGGCAATAATGAGACATGCAAAAAAGGGTTGTAAGCTCTGGATAAGAATATTTCCCGATAAACCAATTACTCGTAAACCTGCTGAAACCAGAATGGGTAAAGGAAAGGGAAATCCTGAGTTTTGGGTTGCTGTTGTTAAGCCAGGTAGAATCATTTTCGAGCTCTCGGGTGTATCAGAAGAAGTTGCAAAAGAAGCCTTTGAACTCGCATCTCATAAGCTTCCAGTTAAAACAAAATTTGTAAAAAGGCAGGAGAGTTTTGTATGAAGGCTAAGGAATTAAGAAATTTTTCAATAGAAGAATTAAGGAAAAAAGAAAGAGAATTAAGGAGAGAGCTTTTTAATTTAAGGTTTCAGCTTTCTAAGGGTGAACTGCAAAATGTTAAAAGAATAAAGGCAGTCAAAAAAGATATTGCAAGAATATTAACAATAATTACAGAAAAGAACTTGGCTTCTCAGGGCGCAGCCCAAAAAAAATAAAAGAAAGAGGTATAAGGAGTTAAAAATATGCCGAAGAAGATATTAAAAGGCACAGTTGTGAGTGATAAAATGGATAAAACAGTGGTTGTCTCTGTTGAAAGAGTTTTTCAACATCCTCTTTACAAAAAAACTATTAAAACAAGAAAAAAGTACAAAGCCCATGATGAAGAAAATATCTGTAAGCTTGGAGATATGGTAGAAATAATTGAAAGCAGACCAATAAGTAAAACCAAAAGATGGAAAGTTTTAAGAATTGTTAAGGAGGGTGATACCCAATGATTCAACCAAGAAGCATTCTTGAGGTTGCTGATAATTCAGGAGCAAAAAAGGTTCAGTGTATAAGAGTTCTTGGTGGCTCTAATAGAAAATACGCAAGTTTAGGTGATGTTATTATCGTAAGTGTCAAGGAAGCTTTGCCTGACAGTAACATAAAAAAGGGTTCGGTAGCCAAGGCTGTTATTGTGAGATTGCGTAGAAGTGTAAGAAGAAATGACGGTTCTTATATAAGATTTGACCAGAATGCGGTTGTGCTTGTTAATAATCAGCTTGAACCGATTGGTACAAGAATATTCGGTCCTATTGCAAGAGAACTAAGATGGAAAGAGTTTACAAAAATAGTCTCTCTTGCACCAGAAGTTATTTAGTTGGAGGAATAAAGTGGGTTTAAGGATCAAAAAAGGTGATACAGTAATGGTTTTATCGGGCAAAGACAGGGATAAAAAGGGAAGGGTTCTTGTCGTTATGCCTAAGAAAGAGAGACTCATTGTAGAGGGAGTTAATATTGTAAAGAAACATCAGAAACCTTCCCGTAAATATCCTCAAGGTGGAATTATTGAAAAGGAATTTCCAATTTATATATCAAAGGTTATGCTTGTATGTCCCAAATGTGATAGACCAACAAGAATCGGTGCAAGGATTTTGGAAGATGGCAGAAAGGTAAGAGTTTGTAAGAAATGCAAGGAGGTTATTGACTGATGAAAGAAAAAGTCAATGGTAAATATGTCCCTCGTCTTAAAGATAAATATGACAGAGAGATAATCCCTGCATTGATGAAAAAGTTTAATTACAAAAATATAATGGAAGTTCCAAAACTTGAAAAAATCGTTGTGCATGTTACTTTGGGTGAAGCTATTCAGAATATAAAACTTCTTGATGCTGCTGAAAAGCAATTAGCTTTGATAACTGGGCAGAAACCTCTGATTACAAAAGCTAAAAGAGCACTGGCAGCTTTTAAATTAAAAAAAGGTGTACCTTTAGGTTGTAAGGTTACTTTAAGAAGGGAAAGAATGTATGAGTTTTTAGATAGATTAATTTCTCTTGCTTTGCCAAGAATTAGGGATTTCAGAGGAATTTCTCCGAAGTCCTTTGATGGAAGAGGAAATTATTCTTTCGGAATAAAAGAACAGTTTATTTTTCCTGAAATAGATTATGATAAAGTTGAAATGATACACGGGCTTGACATAACCATATGTACAACAGCAAAAACAGATGAAGAGGCTTTAGCTTTATTAAAAGAATTTGGAATGCCATACAGAAAGTAAGGAGGGGTTGTGGCAAGGAAAAGTAAAATAGAGAAAACAAAATATCCAGCAAAATTTAGAGTCCGTATAAGAAATCGTTGCAAAATGTGCGGACGCCCAAGAGGATATATGAGAGATTTTGGACTTTGTAGAATCTGTTTTAGATTTTTAGCCAACTCAGGGAAAATCCCTGGAGTTGTAAAAGCAAGCTGGTAAAGGGGTGATGGGATGATAACTGATCCAATATCAGATATGCTAACCAGGATTAGAAATGCAATAAAAGTAAAAGCAGACAAGGTAGATATTCCTGCATCAAGAATGAAGATTGAGATTTCTAAAATACTAAAAGAAGAAGGCTTTATTAAGTCTTACAAAATTGTTAAAGATAAAAAACAGGGTATCATAAGAATAAATCTTAAATATACTTCAGAAGGAGACTCGGTAATTTCAAATCTAAAAAGAATAAGTAAGCCAGGTAGAAGAGTATATGTCAATAAGGATCAAGTTCCTTATGTAATGGGAGGACTGGGAATAGCAATACTTACTACATCGCATGGTGTTATGACTGACAGAGAATGCCGACACAAAGGAGTCGGTGGAGAAGTAATATGTTATGTATGGTAAGAGGTGAGAGAATGTCAAGAATAGGAAGAAAGTCAATTCAAATTCCAGAAAATGTAAATGTTGAAGTAGTAAATAGACAGGTAACTATTAAAGGTCCAAAGGGTCAGTTAAGTTATACTCTACCTGAAGGAATAGACATAAAAGTTGACAATAAAACTTTGTTTGTTACAAGAGAGTCTGATATTGCTAAATATAAAGCTTTACATGGACTCACAAGAAGTTTGATACTAAATATGGTTACAGGCGTATCTCAGGGATTTACAAGGACTCTTCAGATTCATGGAGTTGGTTATAGAGCTCAGGTAAGTGGAGACAAAATTATACTCAATGTTGGATATTCACATCCTGTGGAGTTTGCTCTTCCCGAAGGTGTTAAAGCTACTGTTGATGAAAAGCAGACAACAATTACGCTTCATGGGATAGATAAACAACTTTTAGGACAAACAGCTGCAAATTTGAGAGCTATTAGACCTCCCGATGCTTACAAAGGTAAAGGAATTAGATATATTGATGAAGTTTTAAAATTAAAACCTGGAAAGACTGGAAAGAAATAAGGAGGTTAAACTTTGCGAGACAAAACAGAGTTAATGGAGAGAAGACGTAAAAGAATTAGAAAGAAAGTTTTTGGAACTCCTGAAAGACCAAGACTTTCTGTATTCAGAAGTCTTAATCATATATATGCTCAGATTATTGATGATACTAAGGGACATACACTTGTAGCTGCTTCTACACTTGATAAAGATTTAAGGAATATTAAGGGACATAAAGGTAATAAAGAGTTTGCCAAAAAAGTTGGAGAATTAATTGCAGAAAGGGCAATTAAGATTGGGATAACAAAAGTTGTTTTTGATAGGGGAGGATACAAATATCATGGCTGTGTAAAGGCTCTTGCCGATGCTGCAAGAGAAAAGGGACTACAATTTTAGGGAGGTTTAATGAAGCAGGAGAGAATAAATGCTAATGAATTAAATTTAAAAGACAAAGTAGTCTATATAAATAGGGTTGCCAAAGTTGTAAAAGGTGGAAGAAGATTTTCCTTCAGTGCATTGGTTGTTGTGGGAAATGAAGCTGGCATTGTTGGGGTAGGAAAGGGTAAAGCAGCAGAAGTGCCTGATGCAATAAGAAAAGCAATAGATAAGGCAAAAAAGAATCTTATCACATTTCCTTTAAAGGATACTACAATCCCTCATCGCGTGGAATATAAGTACGGAGCAACAAAGATAGTAATAAATCCTGCACCAAAGGGAACAGGAATAATAGCTGGTGGACCTGCAAGAGCAGTTTTTGAAGTTGCAGGAGTTCAGGATATTGTAGCAAAGGTTCTTGGAAGTCACAACCCTTTCAATTCTGTAAAGGCTACAATCGGAGCTTTAAATCAGCTTAAAGAGCCTTCTGCTGTTGCCAAACTAAGGGCAAAGCCTTCTGAATTAGAAACATCTGAAGAGAATCAAACAGTAAATGAGGAGGAAAAGATTTCATGAAAATACACGAGTTAAAGCCAGCTCCTGGAAGCAAAAAGAAACCAAAAAGAGTAGGAAGAGGGTTAGGTTCTGGACATGGTAGATATGCAACCAAAGGACTTAAAGGGCAAAAATCCCGTTCAGGAGGTGCTAAAGGAGCAGGATTTGAAGGTGGACAGATGCCTCTTCAAAGAAGATTGCCAAAGCGTGGTTTTTCAAATGCCCTCTTCAAAAAGGAATATGCTATAGTAAATCTTGAAGATCTAAACAAAATCATTGATGAAGTGGATATTATAACTCCTGAAACTCTTTTACAGAAAGGTATTATAAAAGACTTAAAAGATGGATTAAAAATTCTTGGAAATGGGGAAATAAATAAATCCATCACGATCAAGACTAATGCCATAAGCAAATCGGCACTTCAAAAAATTCAATCCGCAGGTGGTAAAGTAGAGGTTATATAGTGGGATTTGTAACAGCCTTTAGAAACATCCTTAAAATACCCGAGTTAAGGGCAAGGGTTTTGTTTACTCTCGCAATGCTTGCTGTATTCAGAATTGGAGCTCATATACCAACGCCAGGCATAGATGGTGAAGCATTAAGTAAATTTTTGCTTGAGCGTGGTGGAGCTGTTATGGGCTTTTTTGACATTTTTACTGGTGGTGCGCTTTCAAAGGTAACCATCTTTGCTCTTGGTGTTATGCCCTACATAAGTGCATCTATTATTTTTCAGCTTTTGACTGTTGTTATTCCATCTTTACAAAGGCTTGCAAAAGAAGGAGAAGAAGGTAGAAAAAAAATTACAAGATATACAAGATATGCAACAATAGTCATAGCTGCTATTCAGGGTTTTGGTATAGCAGTTGGTCTTGAAAGTATGGGGGGAGGTCAGTTTATTCAGGAGCCTGGATGGACTTTCAGAATAATAACAATGATAACTCTTACTGCTGGAACAGCTTTTCTAATGTGGCTTGGAGAGCAGATAACGGAAAAAGGTATAGGAAATGGTATCTCTTTAATAATATTTGCAGGTATTGTTGCAAGATTTCCAAATGCAATCTTTTATACCTATAATCTTGTAAGAACAGGTGAATTGTCAGTATTTTTTGTTTTGGTGCTAATTGCTGTAATGGTCGGTGTAGTAGCTGGCATCATATTCATTGAGAGAGGACAGAGAAGAATTCCTATTCAATATGCAAAAAGAGTTGTCGGAAAGAAGATGTATGGTGGATATACAACCTATCTTCCTTTGAAGATTAACTCAGCAGGAGTTATTCCTCCGATATTTGCTTCCTCTGTCTTGATGTTTCCTGCAACAGTTGCAGGCTTTATAGCTATTCCTTGGGTTCAGGCATTGGCTAAGCAACTATCTCCAGGAAGTTTTCTCCATATTATTCTTTATGTAGGTTTAATAATCTTTTTTACATACTTTTACACTGCAGTTATATATAATCCTGTGGAGATTGCAGAAAATCTTCAAAAAAATGGAGGATACATTACAGGTGTAAGACCTGGACAGAAAACTTCTGAATACATTTATAGAGTTCTTTCGCGTCTTACATTTATTGGGGCACTATATCTAAGTGCGGTATGTGTTTTACCAGAAATTCTTATAGCCGAATTTAAGGTTCCATTTTATTTTGGTGGCACATCTCTTCTTATTGCCGTAGGTGTTGCTCTTGATACAGTATCTCAGATTGAAACCCACATGATAAGCAGGTCCTATGAAGGATTCTTCAAAAAGTTCAGAATAAAGGGCAGGAAGGACTAACTAAGTAGTGATTATATTGAAAAGCCCTGAGGAATTGAAAAAAATAAGAAAGTCCTGCCAAATAGTAGCGACAGTTCTTAATGAGCTTAAATCTTATATAAAAGAAGGATTGACAACAAAACAAATTGACCTATTTGTTGAGAATCTAATAATAAAGATGGGAGGAGTTTCGGCATTCAAAGGATATAGAGGTTATCCTGCAAGTACATGTATATCAGTTAATGAACAGGTGGTTCATGGAATACCATCAGATAAGGTTTTCATAAAAGAAGGAGATGTTGTAAGTGTAGATGTTGGGGTTTTATGTGAAAAATTTTATGGTGATGCTGCATATACCTATCCTGTTGGTAAAATTACTGAAGAAGCTCAGAGGCTACTCAGGGTTACAGAAGAAGCATTGTATAAAGGTATTGCTGAGGCAGTTGAGGGCAAGAGAGTTGGCGATATCTCCCATGCTATACAGATGCATGTTGAAAGTAACGGATTTTCGGTTGTGCGAGCCTTTGTAGGACATGGCATAGGAAGATCTCTTCATGAAGAACCACCGATTCCTAATTTTGGATTAAAGGGAGTAGGTCCTATATTAAAAAAAGGCATGACCTTAGCAATTGAACCAATGGTTAATGCAGGAACACATGAGGTAAAAATTCTTTCTGATGGTTGGACAGCGGTTACCAAAGATGGTTCCCTTTCTGCTCATTTTGAGCATACAATTGTAGTTACTGAGGGTGAACCAGAAATCTTGACTAAATTATAAAATTAAAGATATATTAACAAGTTATATGCCGAAAGAAGAACATATAGAGATGCAGGGGACAATTGAAGAAGCCTTACCTAATGCTATGTTTAGAGTAAGGCTTGAGAATGGGCATGTTATACTTGCATATGTTTCTGGAAAGATGAGAATGCATTTTATAAAAATTTTACCGGGTGATAAAGTTTTAGTTGAGATATCACCCTATGATCTTACAAAGGGTAGAATAATTTATAGATTCAAATAGGAGGTGTTCATTGAAGGTAAGAGCCTCAGTAAAAAGGATTTGTTCAAAGTGTAAGATAATTAAAAGAAAAGGAGTTATTAGGGTTATCTGTGAGAATCCAAAGCATAAACAAAGACAAGGCTAAGAAAGGAGCATAATATGGCAAGAATAGCAGGTGTTGATATACCAAAAAATGAAAGAGTTGAAATAGGGCTGACAAGAATTTTTGGTATAGGTCGGAGTCTATCAAATAAAATATTGAAAGAAACAGGAGTAGAACCAAATAAAAGAGTTAAGGATCTTACCGATGAGGAAATAGTAAAGATTAGGAGCGAGATAGAAAAGAATTATAAAGTTGAAGGTGAACTGAGAAAAGAAATCTCCATGAATATAAAAAGGTTGATGGATATAGGTTGTTATAGAGGATTAAGACATATGGCCAATCTACCTGTAAGAGGACAAAGGACAAGGACTAATTCAAGAACACGTAAGGGTCCAAGAAGAAAAATTATGAAGAAAAAATAAAAATTTGGAAGGAGGTTATATAGATTAATGGCTCAGAAAAGAAAAGGTATAAAAAAGATCAAAAAAAATATTCCCTATGGAGTAGCTCATGTTCAGACAAGTTTTAACAATACAATAATAACTATAACAGATCCGAATGGTAACGTGGTGGCATGGGCATCTTCAGGAAGTTGTGGATTTAAGGGATCAAGGAAAGGAACTCCCTATGCAGCTCAAATTGCAGCAGAGACTGTTGCAAAGAGGGTTATAGAGATGGGTATGAAGCAGATAGATGTTTTAGTTAAAGGACCAGGTGCAGGAAGAGAAACAGCAATAAGAGCGCTTCAAGCAGCAGGTCTTGAAATTAATTTAATTAAAGATGTGACTCCTGTGCCTCACAATGGATGCAGACCTCCAAAGAGAAGGAGGGTTTAAATGGCAAGATATACAGGTTCACTTTGCAGACTATGTAGAAGAGAGAGTATGAAAATGTTTCTTAAAGGAACAAGATGTTACACTGAGAAATGTGCCTTTGAGAGAAGAAAGTATCCTCCAGGACAACATGGACATAACAGAGGTAAACTATCAGACTATGGATTACAGTTAAGAGAAAAACAAAAGGTCAAGAGAATCTATGGTGTTATGGAAAGACAGTTTAAAAACTACTTTGAAAAAGCCACAAAAATGAAAGGAGTAACAGGTGAAAACTTGCTTAAGTTATTGGAAAGAAGGCTTGATAATGTTGTCTATAGGATGGGATTTGCTATAAATAGAAGACAGGCAAGGCAGTTAGTAAGACATGGTTTTTTCTTAGTTAATGGTAAAAAAGTTAATATTCCATCTTACTTAGTTAGGACTGGAGATATAGTAGAGATTGTTCAAAAGGGTAAAGAATTAGAGATAGTTAAAGAAAGTCTTGCCATGGCTGAACAGAGAGGTTTTCCAGCATGGTTAGAGGTTAATACTGAAGAAATGAAAGGTAAACTACTAAGACTACCAGAAAGACAGGAGATACAGCTTCCAGTACAGGAGCAGTTAATTGTAGAATTTTATTCAAAATAATTTATTAAATTTATTAATAGATAAATCAGGAGGCATTATATGAATTTATATAAAGAGTTTCAGATGCCAAAAAAAATTGAGTTTGATCCAGAAAGTCTAACCGATACCTATGGAAGACTCATATTAGAACCACTTGAAAGAGGATATGGAACGACGCTTGGAAATTCATTAAGAAGAGTGCTTCTTTCCTCTCTTGATGGAGCTGCAGTTTATGCAATAAGAATAAATAATGCTTTGCATGAGTTTAGCACCATAAAGGGAGTAAAAGAGGATATCTTAGATATTATTTTAAATGTTAAAAAGTTGAGATTTAAATTTTATGCTCAAGATTCTGATAAAAAAGTAGCTACGATTAAAGTAAAAGGACCTGCTGATGTTAAAGCAGAAGCTATTCAGACAGACGGAACCTATGAGGTTTTAAACAAATCTCAGTATATCTGTTCACTTGATCAGGATGCTCAGATTGAGATGACCCTTTATATAGGAAGAGGAAGAGGCTATGTTCCCTCAGAGGCAATAAAAGATGAAGAACTACCAGTAGATGCAATCACCATTGATGCTATATTTAGTCCAATTAAAAAGGTAAATTTTAGAGTTGAAAAGACAAGAGTGGGAGAACTTACAGATTATGACAGATTAATTTTAGAAGTCTGGACAGATGGTAGCATAACTCCAGAGAAAGCTATTAGTGATGCTTCCAGTATATTAATTAAACACTTTGAATATTTAATATTCTTTAGAGAATCAGAAGTACAGAGCAAAGAAGCTCATGAAAATATTGCTAATCCTGAAGAAGAACTAAGCTTTGATTTGCTTAATGAGAATATCTTGAAACCAATTGAAGAGCTTGAACTATCTGTTAGGGCATATAACTGTTTGAAGAGCGCAGGAATAAACACTATTGCTGAACTTGTTCAGAGAACTGAAAGTGAACTTCTGAAAACAAAAAATTTTGGCAGACGTTCATTGGAGGAAATAAAGGAAGTATTGACAAATATGGGACTTAAGTTAGGAATGAGGATAAATCCTGAATTGCTGGAAAAATTCAAGGAAAAGGTTCACAGGGGGTAACGAATGAGACATAGAGTTTCTGGAAGACATTTTGGAAGGACAGCTAATCAAAGGAAGGCACTTTTAAGGGGACTTTTAGCTTCTCTCATCAAATATGAGAGAATTGAAACAACCACTGCAAAGGCAAAGGCAGTTAAAGAACTTGCTGACAAACTTGTTACTTTTGGCAAAAAGGGGGATCTTCATTCAAGAAGAATTGCTCTTTCCTATTTGCCAGATAAAGAACTTATAAGGAAACTTTTTAATGAGATTGCACCTCGTTTTGTTAATAGAAATGGAGGATATGTTAGAATTGTGAAAACTGGATTTAGAATAAAAGACAGTGCTCCTAAGGCAATTATTGAGTTTGTTGATTATACAAAACCAGAAAAGGAAAGTAAAAAAGAAGAAAAGAAAACAGATTAGTTAGTTTATTTTTTTGCAATTTGACATAAATCTTTTAAATTTGATAATTTTAATTAATTCCTGGGTAGCTCAGCAGGCGGAGCGGGTGGCTGTTAACCACTTGGTCGGGGGTTCGAATCCCTCCCCAGGAGTTTAAATTTTTTAATGATAGTTCCTTCGGGTGCTTCGCATCCCAGTGATGAAAAATAGGGAGGAATAGATGCCAAGAGCAAAAGGTGGATTTAAAACAAGAAGGTATCATAAAAAAATTCTTTCAATGGCAAAGGGTTATTACAGTGGAAGGCGTCGTTGCTATAAGGTTGCAGCCAAGGCAGTAGAAAAGGCACTGGAACACTCCTATAAAGACAGAAGGCTCAAGAAGAGAGATTTCAGATCTCTTTGGATTACAAGAATAAATGCTGCTGTAAGAATGTTTGGACTCACATACAATCAGTTTATTGATGGACTTAAAAGGGCTAATATATCTCTTAATAGAAAGGTTCTTGCTGATATTGCATACCATGACATAGATGCCTTCGGACAGTTAGTTGAAAAGGTAAAACCTTTTATAAAAGTAGCATAGATGCAAGACCCTTTAAAACAGTCCTTTCTAAAAGAAATAGATGAGATTAAATCTATTCAGGAACTTATTAACATTAAGGCTAAGTATATTGGTAAGAAAGGCGTAGTAACAGAAAGAATTAAAAACTTGGGAAGGTTACCTTCCGATGAGAGAAGATCACAGGGCAAGATTCTTAATGAAATAAAAGATTTTATTGAAGAGACTATTAAAAATAAAGAAAAAGAACTAAAACAAAAAGAAATATCAGAAAGCTTAAAAAAAGAATTCATTGATATAACTCTTCCTGGAAAGGACTTTTATTTTGGTGGAAGTCATCCTGTAAATAAGACTCTTTTAGAAATTATAGATATTTTTAAGGAACTTGGTTTTACAGTTGAAGAAGGTCCTGAAGTAGAGCTTGATTACTACAACTTTGAAGCATTAAACATACCCAAGGACCATCCAGCAAGAGATATGCAGGATACCTTCTATGTTAGTGAAGATGTAGTATTAAGAACTCATACTTCACCTGTTCAGGTAAGGGTTATGGAAAAGAAAGAACCACCATTGAGATTTATATCTCCTGGCAAAGTATACAGATGTGACTCAGATATCTCCCATACACCTATGTTTCATCAGGTTGAAGGATTAATGGTTGACGAAGAAGTTTCATTTTCCCATTTAAAAGGCGTGCTTGTTTATTTTTTAAGGAGACTTTTTGGAGATATTCCAATAAGATTTAGACCAAGTTTTTTCCCCTTTACAGAACCTTCAACTGAGATAGATATAGGATGTATTATTTGTGGTGGTAAAGGATGCAGAGTCTGTAAAGGTACAGGATGGCTTGAAGTTCTTGGCGCAGGTATGGTTCATCCAAATGTATTCAAGTTTGCTGGATATACGGAAGGTAAGTATAGAGGATTCGCCTTTGGAATGGGAGTTGAAAGACTGACAATGCTTAAATACAGAATAGATGATATTAGGTTATTTTTTGAAAATGACATAAGATTTTTGAGGCAGTTTTGATGAGAGTTCTTTTTAGTTGGTTAAAAGAATACATTGAAGGTGAACTGGAATTAAAAAGAACTGCTCAGGCTCTTACAATGGCAGGTCTTGAAGTAGGAGCAATTGAAGAGATTGATGGTGATACAGTAATTGACCTTGAAATAACTCCAAACAGAGCTGATTGTTTGAGTATAATTGGTATTGCAAGAGAAGTTAAAGCAATATTTGGGTTGAAACTTAAAAAACCTTCCTTTAAAATTAAGCAAGAATTAAAAGACAGTAAGTTTACCATTTCTATAGCCAATCCTGAACTCTGTTATCGTTATGCAGGTAGAATTGTAAGAAATGTAAAAATCTCTCCTTCTCCTCAATGGCTTAAAAAAAGACTTGAGGCATCAGGTATTCGTTCAATAAACAATGTCGTTGATATAACCAACTATGTTTTGCTTGAATATGGACATCCTCTTCATGCCTTTGATCTTGATCTTCTTGAAGGAGCTCAGATTAGAGTGGGAACTCCTGAGGATTTTGGCAAAAAGACAGTAGAAATAGTAACGCTTGATGGAGTTAAAAGAAATGCAAATTCTGATGACCTTTTAATATGGGATGGCGTAAAACCTGTTGCAATTGCTGGGATTATGGGAGGTGCAAATACTGAGGTCACTGAAAAAACAGTTAATATTTTAATTGAGAGTGCCTACTTTAAACCAGATAGAGTTAGAAAAACTTCAAAGAGACTTGGACTTACGACAGAAGCTTCCTACAGATTTGAAAGAGGCACTGACATAGAAGCACTAAAGGAGGCTCTTGATAGAGCAGCATCTCTTGTTGAAGAAATTGCAGATGGAGAGGTTTATGAGACGATAGATATCTATCCTGTAAGGATTCCAGAGAAAAGAATTTTATTTAATATGGATAGAATATGTAAATTCCTGGGAGTAAGTATTGAAATTGAAGAAATTATTAGAATTCTAAAAGCCCTTGAAATAGAAATCCTTAAGGCAGATTCAGATAACTATATTGCAGTAGTTCCTTCACATAGAAAGGACATTGAGATTGAAGAAGACATTGCTGAAGAGATTGCCAGAATCTATGGATACGATATAATTCCTGCTCAGATGCCGTCAGCATTCAAGTATGTTCAGGAGAACTATGAACTGGAAAAGAAGAGAAAATTTTTAAACCTTATAAGAGACTACATGATTGCACTTGGTTATAGTGAAGCTGTGAATTTCAGTTTCATGTCTCCAGAGGAGCTTAATTTCTTAGGAATACCTGAGGATGACATAAGAAGACTTTATATTTCTATTTTAAATCCTTTAAGACAGGAAGAATCAATAATGCGAACGATGCTTTTACCTAATCTCCTAAAAAATGTAGAGAGAAATACCTCCAGAGGCATAGAGAATTTAAGACTTTTTGAGATTGGAAGAGTTTTTATTGCTCAGGAAAAAGAACCTCTTCCACAGGAAATTGTCCACCTTGGTATAATTACGAAAAAGGAAGAGTTTAAATCTTCATTCAAAGATGATCCCTATGATTTCTACGCATTGAAAGGATTGCTTGATGGTCTCCTCAGGCATTTACGATTATATAATGTTAGTTATGTAAGAACTAATGAGGGCTTTCTTCATCCTGGCCAATCAGCAGATATTTTAGTGAGAGGTGAAAAGATTGGTTTTGTAGGTGTTATATCACCGGAAACTCTTTTAAAGCTTGATTTTAAGACAAAACCTTACCTTTGTATAGCGGAAATTGACCTTGACAGGTTATTTACTCTTTCTGAAACAAAAATATTTTATGAACCCTTTTCTACCTATCCTTCAGTAAAAAGAGATACTGCATTAGTTTTTCCAGTTGATTTTGAATCTCAGAGAATATTTGATATTGTAAAGTCTTTTGGCAGTGAACTCATTGAAGATGTATTTATCTTTGATGTATATCAGGGGATAGGGATACCAGAGGGCAGTAAGAGCATAGCCTTCAGAATAACTTACAGGGCAAATGATAGAACGCTAACTACCGAAGAAGTTGAAGAGATACATAAAAAGTTAATAGATAAAATTGTTTCTGAAACAGGAGGTGTTGTTAGAAATTAACTTTTTATTCTATAGCCCAAATTCTCAAGTGCTTTAGCAATTTTATCCATATTTGTTTTGGTTTCATCAAAGATAATTTTAGCTTCTCCTATCTTTACATCTGCCTCTGACACACCAGCTTCTTCAAGTGCCTGATAAACTCTTTTGATACAATGGGAACAGCTCATTCCTTCAATTAAAATTTTTATCTCTCTCATCTTTTCCTCCAAATATAATATCTTTCAAATTTTATCACAAAATTCTCTTACCAATTAAGTCTCATTTTTATTTTTTTGTTAAACTTAAATAGATATGACTTATGATGAAAACTACATTTTATCAATGGCATATGTCCCAGAACAAATACCAAGGCTTATGAGTTTTTTGTCTGGTGGAAAACCTTCGCTAATTAATAAAAAGTATCTTTATATAAAAGGTAAAAACTGGATTATATTCATTGGTTATCCTCTGGATAAGAGTTCTGATTTGAAAGAGCTTGAGTTTAGCATAAAGGAAGTTATTGAAAGCATTAAACCAGAAACTTTATGGCTACTGACAGAAGAGATTCCTCCTTCCTTAGAGAAAAAATTCATAAAATTAGAGGATGACTACTACTATAAAATTGACCTGGAAAATTTAAAAATTAATAGAAGGCTCATAAAAGTTGTTCAAAAAGTCTCGGGTAAACTCAAAGTAATAATAGAAAAAAAATACACAGACCAGCATAGAGAACTTAAGGATGAATTTTTAAAAAACAGAGAGCTATCCCCTAATGTAAAAAGGTTATACATAGATCTTCCAGAATATATTAAAAAATCAGAGAAAACATTTTTACTTAGTAGTTACACTCCACAGGGAAAACTTACTGCTTACTATATTGTTGATATGGAGGCTAAGGAGTTTTCATCTTACCTAATTGGTTGTACTTCAAAAATAAACTATATCCCTTACTCTTCTGACCTTTTGATGTATGAATTAATAAATATATCTCAAAAAGAGGGTAAAAGTTATGTTAACTTAGGCATAGGAGTAAATGAGGGAATCAGAAAGTTTAAAGAAAAGTGGGGTGGAATTCCATTTTTAAAGTATAAAACCTATGAGTATCATAGATTTAATTATTTTTGATCGCTTTTTAATAAATCCCTGATTATGTTTCTTTAATTTAGTTGGAGATATAAAATATTGAAGTTCACATTCCCTATCAATTAAATATTTTCTTAAAGAACTTTATTATGGAAATCTTGTGTGATATTTTATAAAAGGTAAACTCATACCTTAAAAAAGGCTTGCCTGACCACTTTTTTTTAAAAAATTCAATGCCTTTATTAATGCCAAGTCCAAGATTCATATAAGATTTTCCTCTTTCTCTGGCTTCCTTTATGATTTCATTAAGAATTAGATCTGAAACTCCTGGAACATAGTTTTTGTGAGATCTAATATTAAACATATAAAAAGCATAATTATCACTTCCATAATCAGCTATGCTAAATGCTGAAATATTGCCTTTTTTATCCCTTGCATTAAATAAAACTACTGTTTGAGATAAATTTATATAGTCTGGAATTTTTTGAAATATAAGCCGAGTATATTGATCAATATCGTGTGTCTTGATAAATTCATCAATCAATTCTATATGTTCAACTGTAATCTTATTATTTCTTTCTATATCCACTTCCCTGAGTGCTCTTTTAATGGTATTTCTTATAGAGGAATTAATTACGAAATTTGAGATATCAAGTTGATAATAAAAGTCAGAAGCTTTTTGTATTACCTTTTTTTGAAAGGTAAGGGGGAAAGAAGCTATGAATGCAACAGTTTTTGGTCTAAACTTTTCAATTGTCATCTGCAAAATTTTCTGGGTTAACTTATCTGAGTGAGTTTTGACCAGCGGATATCCAATAAAAATCAAATGGGAGTCCTTTAAGTAGAAGATATATTCTTCAGATAAGAAAGGTTCAGCTTGAGATATGCAATAAACATAATCTGTAAGGTGTTCAGGTATGTAGGCATTTTTTCTAATGTATTCCTTTTGTTCTATGGAAAGCATTAAAATCCTCTTTGAAAAGAGGGCTCCTAAATGGAGCCCTTTATTCTTGGTATTATCCTAATTCAACTTCTCTGAACCAAAGTTTAATTTTTCTCCATTGATATATCTTGTAACCATAAAGCCTACTGCTGAAATAATCATACATTCCTGTTTGAATTGGCATATCTGGCAGTTTTGAAAATCATCAGATGGCGAATGGAGACATTTTACAATTTCAGGCAGGTATGCAATCAATGTTGCCATATCAACTGATACTTTCTGGCTTTCATGCATAAAATCCCTCCTAACTCAGGCATTTAAGCCTGAATGGCTGGGTTATTTTTATCCCGCCTTTTTTGCAGAGGATGTCCCAGCAGGCGGATTTCCTCTGCATTGAAATTTTATTTTTTCAATGAACGAAAGTGTAAGACAAATTTAAAATGCTAAAAAATATATTTGCTAAGTGTTTTTTAAAATTCTTCTTGAACTACCAGAGTGAAATGTTTAACCCAGTTTATTCATAATAACAAATACAAAAAAACATTTCAAGTAATCTCATAGAATTGTTCATAGAACAAGATAAGCTTCTTATTTTTTTATTTAGTATAACACTTATTTAACGAAATGTCAGGTTTAGTCTTGACTATGAAAACTAAGAAATAAATATGCTTTTAGTACTCTTTAATAGTTTAAATAACTGGTGTCAAAAGATGAATTTAGAAAAGCCTTAAAAAGAGTTAATAGGATGCATCATAAAATATGCTATTATCTCTTTCCATCAAAGTAGTAAATTATTGCATATGGAAAGTCTTGCCATGGATAAACCGCTATAGCTTGCTCTGAATCAAATTTGAGTATCCATCTGTCTGTATCAGGATTTTCTCCTATCTTTGCACCTATAACCTGACCATTTTCACCGTCAGCTAATCCATCAATTGAGGTATCAAATGCCTCTGCATACATTATTGTATCTTCAGTAAACTGAGCCCCACATGTCTCATGAATACATATTGTCATAATATTTCTTTTTCCATCATTTCCGAAGTATACAAAAAAAGTGTGTGAACCAATAGTTATTTTATTAGTCTCTGAACCAGAAGAACCCTCATACGGCGGATTTATGAACTTGGCATTTATTAAATCTTCTTTTACATTTCCATTTCCAATTAATCTTTCCCCAGAGGCACCAGCAAATCTTCCTTTTCTGTCATAGTGATTCCACTGAGCAATCTCCCATGCCCTAACTTTATTTATGAAAGTTTTTATTCTTGCATTTTGGATTAAGTCCTGTCCTTTTAGAACGGCACCGAGAATAACTCCGATAATAATTAAAACAATAGCTAATTCAATTAGAGTAAAACCTTTATGATTTCTAATTAATTGCATATGATACTCCTCCTTCTAAAATATTTTATGTATTAATATTTTTAAAACTCAAAGCTTTGTATCAAAATTACTCCCTCTTTCTTGGCTTTGTTTAATACTGCTTTTGTGGCATAATGAGTAATTAAAATCTTTACTATTTCCCTATCTCTATACTCACTTTTAACTGCATTAGCTTTATCTTCTATTTCCTTTAGTAGATCCTCTATCTCTCTCTTTTCTCCAATTCTTAACTTTGATTCTCCTAATATCAATATGTCTTTTCCATCCCTTTTACCCTTTGCAAATATGTTTATCTCTTTTCCTCCTATTTCTTGTCTTATAAATCTTTCTTTTATTTCAATATTAAATCTTTCCTTGAGAATCTTTGGTAGAACTCTAAAAGCTTCATTTTCAAAGGCATAGCTCATTGTTTTTGATAGTCCTCCAAGGTCAGCTCTTGTAAAGTTGAGAGCAATTGCGAGCTTTCTTACTTCTTCTTCAGTTCTTCTCTGAGCTTCTGCGAGTTCCTCAACTTTCTTTTCGGTTCTTTTCTGAGCTTCTGCGAGTTCCTCAACTTTCTTTTCGGTTCTTTTCTGAGCTTCTGCGAGTTCCTCAACTTTCTTTTCG